>CAJQOK010000452.1 GCA_905479905.1 uncultured Aliterella sp. | reverse complement strand
AAAAAATGCCATCTAACTCCACTTTTGAGCAAAAAAATAATCGCTCAGACGACAAAAAGCCTACGGTAGAACAGTTAAACCTAACTAAAGGTGCAGAGGTAATAGACCCGCCGAGGGATAATAGCTCATCCTATATTGCGCCGCAATCATTCGTCGAGCAAGAGCCTGGTTTTCTCCCCGTTTTAAAAAATCGTAACTTTTTAACCCTGTGGAGTGGTCAGGTTTTTTCGCAATTAGCCGATAAAGTTTATTTGGTGCTGATGATTGCGATTATTTCTAGCCGCTTTCAAGCCAGCGATCAAAGTATTAGCGGCTGGGTATCGGCGATTATGATGGCATTTACTATCCCCGCCGTGCTATTTGGTTCTGTAGCTGGGGTATTTGTCGATCGCTGGTCGAAAAAAACTGTTTTAGTATCAACAAATATCTTACGTGGCATTTTAGTATTATCGATTCCAGTATTGCTATGGATAACTCAAGACTGGAAAGCAATCGCCGGATTGCCTGTAGGTTTTGGAATTTTATTACTACTATCGTTTTTAATTTCTACCTTGACACAGTTTTTTGCTCCCGCCGAACAAGCGGCAATTCCCTTAGTTGTAGAAGAAAAGCATTTATTATCGGCTAACTCGCTGTACACCACAACCATGATGGCTTTGGTAATTGTCGGGTTTGCAGTAGGGGAACCGTTACTTGCTTTTGCCGATACTATTACAAATCAAATCGGGGTAGGAGTTGGAATTGGCAAGGAATTAGTTGTAGGTGGTAGTTATGCGATCGCCGGAATACTGTTATTACTGCTAAAAACTGGTGAAAAAGAGCCAAAACCCGAACAGGAACAAAACCACGTTTTTGAGGATTTACGCGACGGTTTCCGCTATTTAGGCGAAAATAAACGCATTCGTAATGCTCTAATTCAACTGGTAATTTTATTCTCAATTTTTGCCGCCTTAGCAGTTTTAGCGGTGAGAATGGCGGAAATTATCCCCGGCTTAAAATCCTCCCAATTTGGCTTTTTACTAGCGGCAGGGGGCGTAGGAGTTGCCGCCGGAGCTACTCTTTTGGGGCAGTACGGGCAGAGTTTTTCTCATGTCCGATTGAGTTTGTACGGCTCTATCGGGATGGCAGCTTGTTTAATTACTTTATCTATATTTACTAAGGAATTGTGGATTATCTTAACGGCACTCACCTTGTTAGGGGTATTTTCGTCGTTAGTGTCTATTCCCATGCAAACAACCATCCAACAAGAAACTCCGCCTCAAATGCGGGGTAAAGTGTTCGGGTTGCAAAATAATGTAGTAAATATTGCTCTGAGTTTACCTCTAGCTTTAGCTGGAGTAGCCGAGACAATGATTGGATTGCAAGCAGTTTTTTCAATTTTGGCAGCAATTGCGATCGCAGGAGGCATCTTAACCTGGTATATTTGCCGTACAGAAGCAGAAAATTTACCACATTTAGATAGATAATTTCTATTGAATACTTGTAAATAACTGAAATTTGGCGATCTTACGTGCGATCGCTAAAGTTTTTAAACTCAAAGTGCTTAAAGAATGCATATTGCTTGGCTTGGAAAAAAAACCCCTTTTTGTGGCAATGTCACTTACGGTAGAGAAATTACTAATGCTCTTTTAGACCGAGGACACCAAGTAAGTTTTCTTCATTTTGCCCAAGAAGACGCTAGTAGAGATACCGATTCTGACTGCGCGGAATTTTCGTTACCGTTTCTCTACAAATCTCAGGTTTATACAATTCCCTCGTTTAAATCGAGTAAAGTTTTAACCGACTTTCTGCGCCAGCTAAAGCCAGATTTGGTTCATGCTTCGCTAACTTTATCGCCCTTGGATTTTCTTTTACCAGAAATCTGCGCCGAACTAAACTTACCGCTAGTTTCTACTTTTCATACACCCTTTGCAGGTAAAGGAGCAAAGTTTAAATCGGGAACCCAACTTTTAGCCTACCAACTCTACGCGCCGTTTTTAGTTAACTACGATCGCACGATTGTTTTTTCCCAAGTACAGAAAGAAGTTTTAGCACGTTTGGGCGTACCTGCAAACAATGTAGCGGTAATTCCCAACGGCGTAGATGTCCAAAGATATTCTCCTGGTGCTTCGGCGATTAAAGCCGAGTTTAATGCTCAAACTTTATTTGTCTATCAAGGCAGACTAGCCGCAGAAAAGAATGTAGAGGCACTTTTAAGAGCTTGGAAGCAAGCCGAAATGAAGCCAGACAGTAAACTGTTGATTGTGGGGGATGGCCCTTTAACACCTTCTCTCAAGCCTTTTTACGGCTCCGAACATGGCATTATTTGGTTAGGGTTTGTAGCCGACGAAAAGCGGCGTATTGAAATTCTTAGAGGCGCAGATGTATTTATCTTGCCTTCTTTAGTAGAAGGGTTGTCATTGTCCTTATTAGAAGCAATGGCTTGTGGGCTTGCTTGTTTGGCAACCGATGTCGGCGCTGATGGGGAAGTATCAGAAGAAGTTGGGGTTTTATTAAATACTCGCCGCGTCGGATCGCAGTTGCGAACATTGCTCCCATTATTTCAAGATCACCCCGAACTCGCATCAATGCTAGGCAAAAAAGCCCGACAAAGAGTATTAGAGCGCTATACTCTCAACTACAACATTACCTGTTTAGAACAGTTGTACGGTCAAGTTTTGGAGCAAAAGCGAGTTGGGGTAGGAATATAAAAGTTTTAGCCTTTAATTGGCACAATTGTCATGATAGTTTTATTTGCTTTCTACCTTCCACCCTAATTGTGTCGGCTGTTGATAAATTCGTTTGAGGGTGTTGATATCTCTAGCAGAAATACTGGGCGGATTTGATACTTGAGAAAAGTACAAAGCATCGCTACTAATTGGACTATGCCCCCAAATTCCTAAAGCATGACCTAATTCGTGCAATGCGGCAGCTTTAATGTATTTGCTTGGTTGGTTGGGAGTTAAAATAATTATGCAACGATGAGCTAAAACTGAACCAAAGTTAGAAAGGCGCTTAATGTATAATTCGTAGCGAGTTAAAGCCGCTCGCGCTCGTAATACTTTTGTTGTTCCCAAAGGCGGAGTTTTGAACAATATCCTTATATCAGCGATGTCTGGCTTTTCAACTATTTGCAAAGGTAAATAACTATTCCACTCTTTGACGGCGACTTTTACCTGCTACCATGTTTCAACTTGAGTGTCATCTATATAAACTTTGATGGGAAACTGCGACCAAACTAAATAGCCAACTTCCGTTAACTTTACTTGATCGAAGTAGTCACCGCTATTTGTTAAGTCTTGCCACTGATTTAAGCTTCTTGGTAACGGATGGGTCTTAGTTGCAGCTAAAAAATTAACAGGTTTTGCCCAGCTAAAATCCGTAGAAGTTAGAACGATTAATAACCCTATAACAATAGCAATTAGTAATTGCTGTTGCGATCGCTTTAAGTGCTGCCATTGTCTCCGTGCGATAGCG
>CAJQOK010000451.1 GCA_905479905.1 uncultured Aliterella sp. | reverse complement strand
ATGCCCTTCTAAAGTAGCTAGACAATTTCCAGATTTTGCATCCCAAAGCTTGACCAAATAATCATCCGCCACACTTGCCAAAATTTGCCCATTGGGACTAAATGCGATCGCCCAAGCCCAATGTCTATGACCTTTGCAAATGAATAATTGCGTGCGATCGCTAACTTGGCAGATATGAATTTTGCCGCCAGTATCGCTAGTTGCGAGTAATTGATTATTGGGGCTAAAAGCAACACCAGTAATACCGCCAAATGTTTCCGCAAATACGCAGCGATCGATCTCTGCGTGAGTAAAGTTGAATTGATGCATCGTTACGTTAGGTAAGTAAGCTTGACGAATAGCTAAATGAGAATAGTCCCTAGCATCACTAAGGTCAGTTTGCAGATGCCAATACAAGTTAAGCTTTCCGGCAGCATAACCATTTTGGTAAGCAGAGTTAGCCCGCAAAGTCCCCAAAAGTTGGTCGAGATGAGCTTTAAGTAGCTGCTTATTTTCAAAGCTATTTTTTAGCGCTTCACTTACAGGTTGCAGAATCAGCCGAATTTGTGCTTCGCGGATGTAGTCTTTGGCGGAGGCTTTAATTAAGGCATAGCTATTAAGTAACTGCAATTGGTGATCAGCTATTTCAGTATAAAACTGTTTAATTAAGCGCTCGGTTATATACTCCATAACTAAAGGTTGTTGGGTGCAGCCAAAAGTATTAATTTCAATTAGCGATCGCTTCTTGAGCGATTCCAGCACTTCCATTAGTTCGCGCTGGGGGATTTTGGGAATGATGTCTGCGTGTAATTCTTGTAAAGTTACTCGTTCACGGGCAATTGCCAACCAGCGCATTATTTGCGTTTCTACGTCGGATAAGCGATTAAATTGTTGTTCGATCAAGTCCCAAATATCGCCAAAAACAATAGTACCTTGGTTCAAAAAGGCGCTAATACTGCCGCCAAATAAAGATTTAATTGTGGAAGCGGCAATTTTGAGCGCTAAAGGATTACCAGCATAGCGATTACTTAATTCCTTTGCGTCGTCAAATTGCGTTAAACCAACAGATGCTAGAATTATTTGCCCAGTTTCTTGAGCAACTCCCGTAATAGAAAGCGACTTTACAGGGAGAATTTCACCTTCTCTTGCGGACAATCCAACGGGTTTTTCTCTACTTGTTAATACCAAACAACTTTGATGACGCTCATCAGCAATGCGTCTAATTAGTTGTCCGTATCCTTCATAGCCTTGACGATAGTTTCCTCCTCGTTCGCCACTTTGCAAGATTGTTTCAGCATTATCAAGCACTAATAGACAGCGATAGGAGGCGAAGTATTTAATTAATAAAGAAATTTGCTCGTCAATACTTCCAGGTTTTTCGCCTGCTTGCTGGTTAGAAACAAATAAAATTAAGTCAGATAGCAGCTTTTCAATAGCTGGTGCATTACGCAGACTTCGCCAAATTACAAATTGAAAATCTGCTTTCACTTGTTCGGCAATCTTCACCGCCAGAGCAGTTTTACCAATTCCGCCCATACCCAAAATTGTAATCAATCGACAGCGATCGCGCTCTATCCAGTGTTGCAAAGTAGTTAATTGGGCAATTCGCCCGTAAAACACTGAGACATCTATCGCCTCTCCCCAATCTTGGCTTAAAGACGTTACAGGAGCAGGATTTATATTTTGCTCGGCCAAACGTTTAATAACTGTCTGACAATTTTGCTTATTTACTCTTTCTTTGAGATTATCAGACAGCAAAAGCCACAACTTATAACCAGTATCTTTAATATAGTCGCAGTCATAGCCAGAGCTAATTGCCATCTCTTGATAAGAATGACCTTGAATGGAAGATGCAAGTACAAGGATTTGCATCTTATTCAATTGTTTTGGTTGTACAACTTGCTCAATAAATGCGAAGCTCTAAGGGGCGCGCTGGCGCTATCGCATCTTCAACAGTCATTGGTACAAGGGGGGTAGATTATTTACTCACTACAAAGAGTATTATCTTAATTTCGGAGGCGATCGCGCCTAAATGCTAGTTTGTTTGAACTTTTCCCTTTAAATCACCGTAATTCCTGACAAAAGGCGTTAACTACTGACTTTTTCAACCTGCCAGCTACAATGTATGTAGGTTTCTAAGATTGGCTAATGGACACTTTAACCACGAATCGAGAACAGATTATTGAGTCAATCAAGACATTGCCAGAAGAATCTCTCGCGGAACTCATCAATTTTGTTGATTATCTGCGCTACAAATCAACGGAAAAACCCAGTAGAAACTTTTTACTTTCAGTTGCAGGCTTGGGAACTTCAGTAGAAAAGGATGTTTCAGAGCGAGATGAAGATATTTTGGCAAAAGAAGTTGATTCTATGTAAGGACTTAAGACATTGCGCCTCTACGGAAAATGTTTATAAATCATGGGCGTGATCGCTATGTTGTACGTCCAAGACATAGCGATTGCTTTGAACTACCTTAAATTTTAGAGAATGCGATCGCGCTTAATCTGAGCAATTACGGAGAAGGTGCGATCGTTTTAGTTTAACTACTGACTTTTATCTGACTTTTTACCGACCTTTTACCGACTGACAAAGCTAATAGCGAACAGCTATTTTTAGTTTAAATGGCACGGAGATATCGATCGAAGTGTTCCAATAAAACTTTTATTTGTTTCGAGGAATTTAGTTATGTCTTGGGTTAGAAGTACAAAAAAAGCACTTTATTTGATGGACAATGATAGTTATTTAGATAAGGTTGAATATCAGGTTGATAATACAGGTGATTTAAAATCCGATCTACCATTATCCTGGTTCAATCAGAACGAGCCACCAAAAACATTAGTTATAGAACTTAATGGTAGTGCCGAGCCAGCGCCAATAAATGAAAGTAGCAATAGTTCATCTCCCTCTAAAATATCTGCCCAGCGATATGCTTTTTTAGATTTAATTGCTTATGCAGAAGGCACAGATCAAAACATTAATGGACAGCGAGATGGTTACAATATTATGTTTTCTTTTAAAACCTTTAGTAATTTTGCCGATCATCCTCGCCAAATCATTACTGCAAATGGTTATTCTTCTAGTGCAGCAGGTCGGTATCAGTTTATTGACCATACTTGAGATGAATGCAAAAAAAACTTAAAGTTATCTGATTTTAGCCCTGGAAGCCAAGATATAGCAGCACTATATTTAATTCAAAAACGAAGTGCTATGGGCGATGTAGATCGAGGTGATATTCGCGGTGCTTGCGAAAGTTTATCTTGGGAATGGGCTTCACTACCTTATAACGATCAAGGGGATGGACGTTATGGTCAACCTACTCGCAAATTTAAAGATTTAGAGCAAGTCTATCAAGAATCGCTTAAGCACTATACAGGCAATAATGCTAAAGAAGCAGGAAATATTAATCTAAAAGTTCCCTATCTTAGCCAACGAAATAATTTAAGAGATCCAGATAAAACTTGTAATGTAACCTGTGTAGCAATGATTCTTAAATACTTTGGCATTCAGGGTAATAACTCAACGCAGCAATTAGAAGATGAATTAGACCAACACATGAACAATCAAGGTTGGGATCGCTATCTTCATAGCGATCTAGTAAAATTACAAGAGGCATATGGAATAAAGAGTCGATTCACAACAACAGCTAAATGGAGTGAGATCAAAGCTCATCTTGCTAGTAATAACCCAGTCATTATGAGTGGTAAATTTACTGCACCTGGTCATATCATTGTGTTGCGTGGGTATGATACTACTGGGTTTTGGGTCAACGATCCTGATGGAGAATGGTGGTCGTCAGGATACGATCGCAATCAACCCAATGTAAATGATAAAAAAGGAGAAAACTTACATTACTCCTACAATCTATGTAGTCGGGTCAGTTACTCCGGCGCTAATACTATTTGGGCACATTTTCCTAGCAAGAGCTAATTTTGTGTAACTTCATTAACTTAGTAACTTACACAACAGGATTATACCAAATTTGGTTTTAATCAAGAATGTTCTGACAAAACTTATTTCGAGCTTTTTGTTGAAATGAATATCGAAAGCGATCGCATTACATTTCCCAATAAATCAGGTGCGATCGCCTTGGAATTTTTCAAGCTCGATCTGGCAAATCCAACGCAATTAACAAAGCCTGATTTAACTAAATCATTAGTGCTTCCCAACTAGCAGCAAAAAACTCCGCTTCCATTCTCAGCACTTGGGCTTGATATTCTGGATCTTGTGCCATTTGGGTTAGTTCTGCATCGATTTCTGCCCGTTTCAGGGCTTCGAGTTCGTGTAAAATTGCCTGCGCTACAAAATCATTGCGACTCTTGGCTTTTCCTTGGCTTACTACTTTGTCAGTCTCAGCTATAAGTTCCGCAGGTAAAGTTATTGTCGTCCGGATAGTTTGATTTTTCATTGTTATTTTGATGTTCAAACTGATGTTAATAGTAGCATCAAATCTAGCATAACTTGAAACTTACCTGTTAACACGCGCGATCGCTCTCCATCTTTATCTTTCAATCGTTCATCTCCAGTTATAAAAAGGAAATTATGGAACTAAACAAAATTCATGAAAATTCTGGTAGTTTTCAGCGCGCTCGTGCTTTCGAGCTACTCAAGCTAGTTGAAAAAGCTCACCGACGGTATACTAAATCTCTCGAAGGCAAAGGTGATGTAGAGAGAGAAATTAGGATTAATAACTGCATTGACAATAATGGTAAAAATCCGTGCTATTCAGAATACAAAGATATTACTCAGTCACCCTACGAAGTTTTGGGTAATCTCATTTTTACTCAGATTAATTGGCTTTCTATCAAGACATTGTTTAAAAGAAAACTGCTTTTTGGATTCATTGCCAGAAACCTAAACACCTCTGATATATATGTAGTTTTTAGAGGTACTGAAAGCGTAGGCGAATGGATTTCAAACGTCAAATTTATTCAACAGTCTTATACCACTATTAGTGGTGGTGATTTATCTGGTGAAACTCACTGGGGTTTCAGAAGAACTTAGGAGCGACCGGAGACTTACAGTCGTTCTCCAGACCAAATGCGCCATTGTCTCTGGATAACCCGATGGTTTGATCGAGTATTTCTCAAAAGCGATCGCCCTATGAAAGATATCATCGAAACCATCCTTACTAAAGAATTTCCTCCAGGAACATCAAAACAAAAAAATATTTTTATCACAGGTCATAGTTTGGGCGGAGCTTTAGCAACACTAGCAGCCTCTCATATTATCAAGCTGATTTGCGATAATAAGATTTCTGCAAAGCCACCTATTCTTTATACATTTGCTAGTCCAAGAGTTGGAGATTCAGTTTTTGCTAATAATTTTAGTAAGTTAGACGAGTGCTACAGGATTGCCAATAGTGAAGATATTGTCCCGAAAATACCAATACCAATGCTACTTGTTGCAGGTAGAACTCCTGCAAAAAGCGGTACTCTTTCCCTTACTCAAAAGTTAAATTCTAGAGTTGACTTTAAGCATATTGGTTTGCCAATCTACTTTACCGAGCAGAAAAATACGGTTGCTGACAACCATACTATTCCAGTCTATTTAGATGCGTTAAAACCGTTGAATCATACATAAGTTAGTAAAACAATTTTGTTGGTGGTGAATATACGTTATACATCAAACGGGCGATCGCAACCAACAATTCTATTACAGCAAAAAGCGATCGCTTTACTCTGGTTCTGGCAACTCAAAAATCGATGTAATATCACGGCTACCATGAATAATTCTTACCACTGTTAGCAAATCCTCTGAAGCCATGTAGACAATGCAATAAAAAACCATGCAAACAACTGTTAAAGCCAACAATATTGACATCTATGTGGAAACCTTTGGCGATCGCACACATCCCGCCGTACTCTTAATTATGGGACTGGGTTGTCAGTAACTGGTTTCCTTACTTCTAAAGGGCCAATAGTAAAGCAAGGTTACTACGTTATTCGTTTTGATAATCGAGATATAGGTTTATCAACCTGGAGCAATACTAATGGCTGGGAAAAACATCCTTATTCTTTAGACGATCTGGCTACTGATAGCGTGGAATTACTGCAAGCATTGAAGATTGACAAAGCGCACGTTATCGGTGCGTCTATGGGAGGAGCGATCGCTCAACGGATGGCTATTAGCTATCCCAAAAGGGTTTTGTCGCTTACTTCTATTGTCTCTTTTGCAGATTCATCAGCTTTGACAAAGAGCAGTGTATTGTCTCTATCTTTGTTAGCTAAAGTCCCATCACTGGAGGAATATTTAGGGTTTTGGTCGGCGCTGGTTGGTATAACTTATCCCCTCGATATCCCGCTTTATACTCAATTGTATAAAGACAGTGTACAAGAGAGTAAACGCTACAACCCTAATTGTAGAACTCATCAACTAAGTGCGATCGCGCGATCGCCAGACTTAGCTTTAATCAATGTTTCTACTCTCATTCTCTCCGGTACAGCCGATCCTTTAATTCCCGCCACTCATGCGGTAGAGTACGCCAAATTAATCGCTAATTCTCAACTAATCGAAATGGACGGTGTTGGACACGATATCCCCGCCGGAATTTGCGAAGCCCGTTACCGGGCGCGCGATTAGGCTATCGCATTCATCCAGAAATTTTCAAATTACTTAAAAGGAGTTAACTTACTATGTCTAACGAAATTAAAGCTGTAAAAGCAAAATTTATCGAATATTCAAAGGTATTTAACGATCTTAAACCTGAATTAATGCCTCCTTTCTTTCATGAAGGTTCTGTCTTGATAACTACACCATTAGTAGCAACAATGAAAAATGCAATAGAAATTCAGGGGGTTTTTACTCAATTCATGAATGCTTTACGCGCTAAAAATTTCACTCATAGCGAACTAGATATAGAGAACCTTCAAGCAAAAATGTTGAGTGAGAATCTAGCAATTGTCAGTGGTTCGGCAATTCGCTATAAAAAAGATTCGGACACTGAAAATGAGCTAGAACAAATTGGCGTTGCTTATACTTTCTGTAAAGATATCCCTGAAGCTACAACTACAACTCCACAACCTAATGATGGTGTTTGGAAAATTGTCTCTGGCATTATTCATCAGCCAGAAAATGCGATCGCTCTATAACTCCTAACTAATGCTCGATCTCCCCGCCGATAGCTTCAAATTCAAAATAGATAAGCCCAAAATTGCCAAAAATAGCACTAACCCAATTGTGCAAGCATAACTAATTTCGAGGTTTTGAAAGGCTTGCTCATAGAGATAATAAACTACTGTTTTGGAGCTATTGCGCGGGCCTCCTTGGGTCATAATGTAGATTTCTTCAAAAACCTTGGTGGCTGAAATTGCCGAGATTACAGCTACCAAAACTATATAAGGTTTCATCAAAGGAACCGTTATATCCCAATGCTTAGAAACACCATCAGAACCATCAATAGCGGCGGCTTCATACAAGTCTGCGGGGATAGCTTGTAGCCCTGCTAAGTAGATAACCATGTAATACCCCAAACCTTTCCATATCGTTACTGCCATGACGCTAAATAGAGCAAATCGAGGGCTAGTTAGCCAGCCGATCCCCTCTTTAACAGAAAAAACACTTTTAATAATTTGGTTGAGTAAACCATTTTCGGCATACAGCCAGCGCCAAGCAATTCCCGCTACTACCATAGAAATTACTACAGGCGTATAAAAAGCGGCTCTAAACCAGTTCATTCCCCGGAGTTTTTGGTTAACTAAAATTGCGATCGCCAAGGGAAAAGTTACCAAAATCGGCACGACACCAATAAGATAAAGTACGGTGTTTTGCAGAGTTTTCCAAAATACGCGATCGCCCCATAAACGTTTAAAATTCGCTAACCCTATCCACTGCGGCGGTTGCGTCAAATCGTACTCGTAGCGAGTAAAGCTGAGATAAAAAGCTTGCATAGCTGGCAAAAATACCGTTAATCCCAAAATCAACAGCGCCGGAAGCAAAAATAAATAGGGAGTCAAGCGTTGGATTAATACTCGGTTTGCAGAGATGGTTTTTTGCATTTAGTTTAGTTTATTAAAATTAGCTGCAAGTTTTACAACTTGTCTTTTGACTATAAAAGCGCGATCGCTTCATGATCAGAAGTAGTACCAGGGCAAAAAGAGAACACATGAAGAAAATCTTATCAGTCATAATGCTTGTTATAGTAACTTTTGCCTTTGCTTCTTCGGCTCTAGCTGCCGATACTGCTAAGGGAGCAAAGGTTTTTACAGCTAATTGTGCAGCGTGTCATTTGGGTGGACGTAATGTAATTGTTGCAACCAAAACTTTGAAAAAAGATGCTTTAGAAAAAAATAATATCAACTCCCTAGCGGCGATTATGACACAGGTACAAAATGGTAAAAATGCTATGCCTGCCTTTAAAAGTCGCTTAAATGACCAACAAATTGAAGATGTAGCTACTTACGTTTTAGAGCAAGCCGAAAAAGATTGGAGTTAAACATGAGTTACCTCTATCAATGTATTTTCAGTTTAGTAATTGCGATCGCCTTATTTTATTCTCCCCCTGCTCAAGCACAATCCTTACCTGAAATTGGAGTAAGTCAGCTTGTTAACGGCAATTATCAAGCTGCTATGAGTGATTTTAATAGAGAAGATGTAGCCGAAGCTTATAGCAATCGCTGTAATGCGCGAATTGAGTTAGCTGATTATCAAAGTGCGATTTCTGACTGTACAAAGGCAATTACTCTAGCAAATAACCCTACAGAACCCCTTTTAAGCCGCTCTATAGCCTACTACCGCCAAGGCAACTATCAAGCTGCTATTATCGATAGCGATCGCGTAATTGCTTTGCATAAGTGCGATTTTCGCGCCTATTACAATCGCGCCTTAGCTGAAGCTGGCGAAAAAAACTACCTCAAAGCCGTCGCCGATCTAAATCTTGCTTTGGTACAACTTCCAAGTATGTCACATCCTCTATTAGCAGACATTTAT
>CAJQOK010000450.1 GCA_905479905.1 uncultured Aliterella sp. | reverse complement strand
CCTTCGGGAGTGAACTTAATCGCGTTTGTCAATAAGTTAGTCACAATTTGTTGTAAACGGTTCAAATCGCCCAAAATTTGACCATCAGTGTTGAAAATTGAGGCTAGTTGTATTTGCTTGGCTTCTGCTGCCAAACTCATGTTATTAATAGTATTTTCGATTACTTTAGCTAAGGTTACGGGAGCCATAGTTAGCTGCAAATCGCCGCGAATCATCCGGGAAACATCAAGCAAATCTTCAATTAGTTGTACTTGGGTTTGAGTGTTGCGCTCGATGGTTTCTAAAGCTCGGTTAGTTGTATCTTTGTCTAGTTCTCGCGTCCTCAGTAGCCGCGCCCAGCCTAAAATGGCATTCAGGGGCGATCGCAATTCATGAGATACCACCGCCAAAAACTCGTCTTTACTATGGTTAGCGGCTTCAGCTTCGGCTCTTGCTGCTTGTTCGCTTTGCAGCAATGTTTCTTTTTCTGCTCTCAATTGCTGGGATGTGGTGATATCGATATCAACTCCAGTCATGCGGACGGGTTGCCCAGTTTCATTGTAAAAAACCTGTCCTTTACTTTGCGCCCAGCGAATTTGACCGTTAGGATAAATAACTCGAAATTCAATGTTATGTTCTGCGCCCGTAGCTACTGATTGGTTAATCGCCTCAAGGACGCGATCGCGATCTTCTGGGTGCAGCCTGGAAACAAAGGTAGCGTAAGTCCCATCAAATTCCCCTGGTTGAAAGCCAAATAAGGCTTCCATATTGGTACACCATTTAACTTGACTTGTTACTATGTTCCAGTCCCAAGTTCCCATCTGAGCGGCATTTAAAGCTAGGCGCAACCCGGCTTCGCTTTCTTTTAGATCCGCTTCTACCCGTTGCCTTTGGGCTAATTCGCTTTTGACTTGTTGGTAAAGCTCCGATTGGGCGATCGCAATCCCAATTTGCGTTGATAATTGCTTGACTAAACTAATTTCCGATTCTTGCCAGGGGCGCGGCGATGAGCAATGATGAGCAATTAATAGTCCCCATAAGCTTTCGTCTTGAAATAATGGCGCAACTAAACAGGCTCTTACTTGAAACTCTGCTAGTTGCTGAATGTAACACTCCTCTGCCCCGCAGTTATAGATGTCTGCTTTTGTAGAAATTTGTCCTTGACGATAGTTTTCGATATAAGTATCGCTAAAACAAGGATCATAAAAGTTTGACTCTAAAAGTTTTTGCCACCTCTCCCCCACCGATTCGACAATTGCTGCACCGCTTCCGTCTGGTTGAAGTTGAAAAATAATTACGCGATTAGTTCGCAGAAATTGCCTTACTAGAGTGACTGTTGTTTGTAAAACTTCTTGTAAATTTAACGACTGGCGGATTTGCTGGGCTATGTGGCTGACAATTTTTTCTTGCTCGATTCGTTGCTGCAATTGCTGCTGTATTTTGTTTGATGCGATCGCACTTCCTACCGCTAACTGTAATAATTGGGGCGTTATTTGATTTTTGACTAAATAATCTTCTGCACCTTTTTTAATTGCTTTTACCGCTACCGTTTCGTTTCCTTCTCCGCTAATCATAATTATGGGAGGACAAAAGCTCAACGGCATTTTTTTTACTTCTGCCAAAAATTCTAACCCGTCCAAATCTGGCAAGGAAAAATCTAGTAAAATTCCATCTAATAACTGCACTCCGCACAACCTTAGTCCGTCTTCTGCCGATTGCGCTTCTATAATCGTGTATTCATATTCTAAATCGGCTTGCAGATAGCGGCGATAAACTTCCCGATCAGGCGCAAAGTCATCCACAATTAAAACAGTACGGTGTTGCTTAGTCATGATGCTTTACATACTTTTAGTTCCAAGCAGGTACTAGCAACGAATGGTACTTGTAGCTATATTGCCAGCAGCTTGTTGTTAAAGAGCTTTCAAGTACAGTATTAATTGTACATTATTTGTCTTATTTCTTAAGATAGATGATTTTCTATACAGTTAAGTATAGGTTAATTTAATTAAGATTTTCTTAACAAAATTATTACTTATTAAACCGCCGCCAGTAAATCGTCATAGCGCCGCACTTCGGCAATTTTATTATACTTATCGACCAAAACAACGGTAGGGCAATAGGTTGTAATTTCTTGCTCGTCAAATTGAGCGTAGGTCATAATAATAACGCGATCGCCAGCCATACCTAGTCTGGCGGCGGCTCCATTTAATTCTATCGCTCCAGAATTGGCGGGAGATGCGATCGCATAAGTAATTAATCGTTCGCCATTAGCAACATTTACTACTTGCACTTGTTCGTAGGGTAAAATCCCCGCCGCGTCTAATAAAGTGCGATCAATACTAATACTACCAACATAGTCAAGATTGGCAGCCGTAAGTGTACAACTATGAATTTTGGCGCAAAGAAATGTCCGTTGCATTGTGGTGGGGCGATAAAGCAAGAGGAAAAAGTAATTTCCTCTTACATTTTAGACTTGGAACGACAAACAAGCTTAGTGAGGCGATGTTTGAGAGTTTTTTTCTTGGTAGCCCAGCTTTAGATCCCCCCCAATCCCCCTTAAAAAGGGGGAAGAATAAATATTTACCCTTGAAAAGGAGCTAATAGCTATTTCCCTTAAACAGGAGAATACTCCATATTTTCCCCCCTTTTTTAAGGGGTGATCTCCTAGATATTTACCCTTGAAAAGAAGCTAAGAGCTATTTCTCTTAAACAGGAGAATACTCCATATTTTCTCCCCTTTTTTAAGGGGGGATCTCCTAGATATTCACCCTTGAAAAGGAGCTAATAGCTATTTCCCTTAAACAAGAGAATACTCCATATTTTCCCCCCTTTTTTAAGGGGAGTCAAAAAGCGGTGTAGCTAAACCTGACCGCTTTGTTGACGTGGGTTAGGGGGGATCGCCTTTAGCAATTTTACAGACCAAAAATCCTTTCAGTTGTTTCCGAATCTGAATCTCAACCTTTTTCGCTGCCAGCTTTGATACACTTTTCTACTAAAGGCATCACAAATTCTACATCTTGCCAGCCACGAATGTCTGTAACTTTTTTCTCTAAATTTTTATAACTGCGGAAAAACTCAGCAATTTCTTCTAAGCGGTGAGGTGCAATGTCTTTGAGAGATTTTACATGAGCGTAGCGGGGATCTTTATCAGGGACGCAAAGAATTTTCTCATCGCGATCGCCACCATCAATCATTTCTAACATTCCGATGGGTCTGGCGGCAATTACGCAGCCAGGAAAGGTTGGCTCATCCATTAGCACCATACCATCAAGAGGATCGCCATCATCGGCTAGAGTATTGGGTATGAAGCCGTAGTCATAGGGGTATTTTACCGACGAATACAGTACCCGATCTAGAGCAAAGGCTTGTAACTCTTTATCGTACTCGTACTTATTTTTGCTTCCTGCGGCAATTTCAATCAATACATTGATTAACCCTGGCTTGGGTTGGGCTGGAATGCGGTCTAAATCCACAAAATTTCTCCACTTGATATTAGGCACAGGAGCGACTTCAAAAATCGTCCCCTTGAAAAGGCATTTTAGGATAAAATGGACACCCACGAAAATAGAATAAGTATTTGTAGCAGACAAAAGGCTTGTTTTATGGGCGATCGCCCTTTAATCTGATGAGATATCAGATTAGAGCAACCGTCCTATGCAATTTAACGCAGGGATACATTTTGACATTCTCTCAGCACTAAAGTTACTGAAATTTCTAAGACTCACGAATTAGGTTTCTGTTTCTTCCCATTACTGGTTTTTCGCAACTGCCTCTACTCTCAAGGAGTTTTTTGGTCTTATGTTCGCTCCACAGACTTTAGGTAATACCTTCCCGCAAGCCCTGCGGTATCACATAATTCTAGCTCATAAAAATGCTTTGGAGATTAAAATCCTCCGCGCCGCTTTCCTCCTTCTTTCTCTGAAGCCACTAGGTTTCCCCCATCCCGCGAGGTCTTTATGAGACAAAGAAACTTATTTAATCAATTTCGAGCGGCGGGTACTGATGAGAACTTTCTTCACTTAGTTCATTTACTCCAAAAAATTGTATCTAAATTTTTGGCTATAGCGATGTTAATTGTAATTGTTATTGCTATATTTGATTTATTTATACTTCTATTAAAAGAAGTATTTACGGAGCCTATCGGTTTTTTTAATACTACACTAATTGAACTTTTTGGACTATTTTTGAATGTTTTAGTTGCTTTAGAGTTATTAGAAAATATTACAGCTTATTTAGAAAAAAACGTTATACAAGTTGAATTAGTTATAGTTACATCTTTAATTGCGGTGGCGCGAAAATTGATTATTCTAGATTTAGGCAAAACCAGTGGTATCCAACTAATCGGACTTGCGATCGCAATTTTTGCTTTATCGATTAGTTATTGGATTGTCCGCTACAGCAACACTAAACCATCTCTTTAGCTAAAACTATGACATTTTTTCAATTTGAAGCCGATTTTGTTGATAGTCTCCGTTGTATTCCTATGCAAGTACGTTTTAAGCTAGATACCTGTGGAATCAAGCTCAAACTAGCCGATTGGACGCATTTTAGCGAAGCAGAGCGTCAAGCAATCGCCCTGCAACCTTGCACAACTACAACAGAAATTCAATCCTATCGCCAAATGCTGCTTTAC
>CAJQOK010000449.1 GCA_905479905.1 uncultured Aliterella sp. | reverse complement strand
TTATTCAATGCTTGCAACAACTGGTAATTGTAGATATTGAGCAAGAAGCAAGTCAAATATTGGATTTAGCAATTACAGTTTTGATTGAAGGCGATTTTTCTCAGCGTTGGGATGTGGCGAAAGTGTTTCCCCGTTTGGGCGCAAATGCGGGAATTGGGATTGATCGGGCGATTTATCCAATTATAGAAATTGTTACCAGCGATGAAGATGAAGAATTGCGCTGGTATGCGGCGCGGATTTTAGGCGAGTTTAATCATCCAAGTGCGATCGCAGCTTTAATTGACTTGCTCAAATCCTCTGATAATGACGAATTAACGTCAATGGCAGCAAGCGCTTTAGGACAAATTGGCAACCCTGCTGTCGCTGCACTAAAGGAATTACTAGCAGATGAAACTACGCGCTTAATTGCTGTACAATCACTATCTCACATTCGGCGCTCAGAAATAATTGCCCCATTATTAACTGTTGTAAAAGATCCCGATGCCAAGATTAGAGCTATTGCTATTGAAGCTTTGGGGAGTTTTCATAACGCAGAGATTCCGCCAATTTTGCTTGAGGCTTTAGACGATATTTCCGCACCAGTGAGGAAGGAAGCCGTTACAGGATTGGGTTTTCGCTCTGACGTGCGAGAAGAATTAAACTTAGTTAATAAGTTAATACCCAAATTGTACGACTTTAATATAGAGGTTTGCTGTACTGCGGCGATCGCTCTAAGTAGATTGGGAAGCGACATCGCTACCGAGGCTTTAAAATCGGTACTAAATTCTCCTCTTACGCCGATAAACTTGCAATTAGAATGTATCAGAGCTTTGGGCAGAATAGAAACACCTCTAAGCTTGCAATATCTGCGTTGCTTAAACGAACATTCTTTGCCAGTGCAACAAGAGGTTGTCAAGGTTTTAGGACAAGTACAAAAGTTGAAAGTAATTGCCGGGGATATTTTAATTGAAAGCTTACAATTATCAAACGGTGTCAAAAGCGCGATCGCTCTATCGTTGGGACGATTGGGCGAAATTAAAGCCGTAGATCCCTTAATAAACTTACTTGCTAACCCAGATACAACAGTAAGATTACACGCGATCGCCTCTTTACAGCAATTAGCCCCAGCCTACCAAAAATTACAACAACTAAATAACGATGCTACTATTTCCCCCGCACTTAAACAAGGAATAGAATTTGCTTTAAGTGAATGGAAAATATAAGTTACAGCATACTTGTAACAATCTCAACCAAAACCTAACTCTAGATCGGGTAATTTTAGATTTGGGGATACAAATGTAATTCAGGCTACCAACAAAATGCGGCTAGAACAGTTGCAAGCTTTTTTAGCGATCGCCGAGACGGGCAGTTTTCAGCAAGCAGCGCGAAAATGTGGGGTGACTCAATCAACCATTAGTCGCCAAATTCAAGCATTAGAAGCCGATTTAGGCATAGCTTTGTTTCATCGCAACTCAGCTACTACCTTAACTTTAGGTGGCGATCGCTTTTTGCCTCGCGTCCGCAAAATTTGCCAAGAGTGGCGCAACGCAACCGAAGAATTAGCCGATCTAGTAGCAGGAAAACAGCCAGAATTATGTATTGCGGCAATTCATTCAATTTGCTCTCACTTTTTACCGCCAGTTTTACAACAATTTTGTCGTGACTATCCAGAAGTACAATTGCGGGTGACATCTTTGGGAAGCGATCGCGCTTTAAAAGTGCTTAAAGATGGCATGGTAGACTTGGCGATCGTCATGAATAATCGCTTTTTAACTGCTAGTTCTGAGATGGTGGTACAAATGCTATACGATGAACCTATTGAGGTGCTAATGGCAGCAAATCATCCGCTTACAGCCTATGAATGGATACCTTGGGCGGAGTTAACTTGCTACCCACAGGTAGTATTTAAAGATGGCTATGGGATGCAACGGTTGGTACAAGACAGGTTTGATCGCGAAGGTGCAATACTCCAAGCAGTTGTAGAGGTTAATACTCTTGATGCTTTTCGGGGGGTAGTACGTCAAGGAGATATGGTGGCTTTGTTGCCACAATCGGCATTAATAGAAGCCCGCAGCGATCCTACTCTGGCAGTGCGAGTATTGGGCAACGGCAGAAACGAGTTGACACGCCGAGTTGTGATGGTAACTACCCAAGATCGGCTGAAAATCCCCCCGATTCGCCGCTTTTGGGACTTGGTAAAAGCCTCTATCCCTGTGCCGGAAAAACTAGAAACAAGTGCTTAAATTGGGAATTGGTAATTGGTAATTGGTAATTGGGAATTGGGAATTGGTAATTGGTAATTGGGAATGGGTAATGGATGAGTATTGTATTTAGAGAATTTTTAAAAAAAGTAGGTAGTGGGGTGCATACGGGGGAAGATTTGACCCGCGTGGAGTCAATGGCGGCAACAAAAATGATGCTACTGGCTGAAGCAACCCCCGCCCAAATCGGTGCATTTATGATCGCCCACCGGATTAAGCGCCCGACGGGAGAAGAATTAGCCGGAATGCTTGATGCTTATAGTGAATTAGGGGCAAAACTGCAACCAGTTAATTTTGAGAATCCGCCGATTGTAATGGGAATACCCTATGATGGCAGGTCGCGGACTGCACCAATTAGCCCCATAACAGCATTACTATTAGTTACAGCCAACCAGCCAGTAATTATGCACGGGAGCGATCGCTCACCTACTAAGTACGGACTACCATTAATAGAGATTTGGCAAGGCTTGGGAGTTGATTTTAGCAAGCTATCTTTGGCGCAAGTTCAACAGGTATTTGAGACAACAGGGCTAGGATTTGTCTACTTACCTCAACACTTTAGTCAAGCACAAGTCATATTTGATTACCGCGATCAAATCGGCAAACGTCCGCCCTTTGCCACAATGGAATTAGTCTGGTGTCCTTACAATGGGGATGCTCATATTATTGCTGGCTTTGTACACCCGCCTACAGAAGGAATGTTTCAAGGCGCTTTAACCTTACGGGGAACGAGTAGTTTTACAACGGTTAAAGGCTTAGAAGGTAGTTGTGACTTACCGCGCGATCGCACGGCAATTATTGGCATATTTGCGGACAATAAACTTGTAGAACACTTGCACCTATCCGCCCGTGACTATGATTTTAGTAACAAAAATGTCCCCCTAATTTCTACTCCAGAATTAGTTGCCTTTATGCAAACAGTATTGCAAGGTAAACCCTCAGAATTGATGCAAAGTGCCTTGTGGAATGGCGGTTTTTATCTGTGGCGTAGCGGTATTTGCGAAGATATGCGATCGGGTATCGCCAAAGCCGAAGAATTATTAATTGGCGGTGAAGTTGCCCAAAAACTAGAAGAAATTAGTCAATTTGTAGCTTCAGTTTAAATTAAGCCAGCCTAAAAATGTTTGTACTAGCAGCCAGATATTTAATCCAGCAATTACGAAGGCTACTGTCCAAGCCAATATCTTCAACCATAAAGGATTAACAAACTCTCCCATTAGACGGCGTTTGCTTGTAAACATTACCAGTGGAAACACTGCAAAAGACAACTGTAAACTTAAAATAACTTGACTAAAAACTAGCAAACTTCCGGTACTTTCTTCACCAAAAAGAATAATTGCAATTACCGCCGGAACGATCGCCAGCATTCTAGTTGCCAAACGACGCAACCAAGAAGGTAAACGTAGGTGTAAAAAGCCTTCCATCACAACTTGCCCAGCCAAGGTTGCTGTCAGTGTTGAACTTTGCCCTGAAGCCAGTAAAGCCAACCCAAAAATGGTACTCGCTGCACCAACTCCTAACAATGGTGAGAGAAGTTTGTAAGCATCCTGAATTTCTGCGACATCTTGATTACCGGAGAAATGAAACGTAGCCGCCGCAACAATTAAAATAGCTGAATTAATAAATAGTGCTAACGATAAAGCTACCGTCGAATCAATCGTCCCAAACTTAATCGCTTCCCATTTTTTTTCGCTAGTTGGTTGAAAGTCGCGGGTTTGCACGATAGACGAATGTAAATATAAATTGTGAGGCATTACCGTTGCCCCTAAAATACCAATCGCAATGTAAAGCATTTCTGGATTTTGTAAAATCTCTAACTTAGGTGCATACCCCAGTAAAATCCCTCCCGCATCAGGTTGAGAAAAGATAATTTCGGCAGTAAAACAGATACCCACCGTTGCTACTAGCGTAATTACCAGTGCTTCCACGTAACGAAAGCCTTTATTTTGCAAAAATAACAATACAAGGACATCTAGCGCTGTAATGCACACTCCCCACAGTAGAGGAATCCCAAACAGTAATTGCAGGGCGATCGCACTTCCCAATAATTCCGCTAAATCACAAGCTGCGATCGCAATTTCACATACTACCCACAAACAAAAGTTAATTCGGGGACTAAAATAATCTCGGCAAGCTTGGGCTAAATCTCGTCCTGTAGCTACACCCAACCGCACGCACAAAGATTGTAATAAAATTGCCATCAAGTTTGAAAGCAAAATCACCGAAAGCAATGTATAACCAAATTTAGACCCCCCAGCAATGTCTGTCGCCCAGTTACCAGGATCCATATAGCCAACAGAAACAAGATAACCCGGCCCAGCATAAGCCAGCATCTTGCGCCAAAAACCCTTACCTTCAGGAATTTTGATACTCCGATGAACTTCCGGGAGGCTAGGACGATTTTGTGGAGTAGTCATTCATTTTGCCGCTTGCTGTTCTCATAATGTTTTCATAATCTTAGCAAATTATCAATAACAAGCGTTCATTAGTATTGATGCAAAAGACCACAAGGTAGACAGAAATAGCAAAGAATTTTGACAACGAGACGTTGCATTGCAACGTCTCTAGCATTGGTTTTTAGATCGCGCCTTCATCATTTTAATTTCGCCTTAGTTATCAAAGCCATCTTTATTACTTTGGGTGTGTTTGGATTAGCAACGATGTGGTTCGCAGTATTTGCTGATGTAGGGGTGGTCTTAGCGGCGATTTTTAACGCTACTAGAGTGTTGAAATAGGTTGAGCGTAAACGATCGCCGGAACTCGTTTAAAAGCTGGTGTACCCGATCGCACATCAATTTTAGCTTTAAAAATAGCATTGGCTTCAGGGTAAAACATCAATGCCGATCCTTGCCTAACGCTACCGTAAATAACCTCTACATTCTCTAATTTGCCTGCGTCTCCTTGGACAGTGACAAGAGCGCGACTTCCTAAGTTTGCTTTCTCTGCGTCTTTGTGGTTCATTAAAATACAATTACGATGGGGCATTCCTCGATATTTGTCATTTAGCTTATAAACAACCGTATTGTGCTGGGAATAACTACGCGCTGTAATTAAGGCTATAACTACATTTGGCACAGACTCAGACACGCCAAAATCTCCCGGTGTTGGTAAGGTAAGATCGGGTAAAGGAGTCGCAAA
>CAJQOK010000448.1 GCA_905479905.1 uncultured Aliterella sp. | reverse complement strand
ACGTTTTGAGTATTAACGGCAACAAATTCAAAAGCATAAGCTAGTAACCCATCACCAGCTAAGATCGCAATATCTTCGCCATAGACTTTATGATTAGTCAATTTACCCCGGCGATAGTCGTCATTATCCATCGCTGGTAAGTCATCGTGAATCAATGACATGGTATGAATCATCTCTAAAGCACACGCGGTAGGCATCGCCATCTCTACCGTACCTCCAGCCATTTCGCTTGTAGCAAGGCAAAGAATCGGACGCAACCGCTTTCCACCCGCCAGTAAAGAGTAGCGCATTGCCTCGTATATCTTTTCTGGGTAGACAACACAAATACTCTGGTCTAAAGCTGCTTCTACAAGGCTTTGATACTCTTGCAAATAAGCTGATAAATTAAACTGGGTTTTTTGTAAAGTCATTTGCAGATTATCCATTGCTACCATCGGTTGATTCCTCAAGCTGCTGTTATATCCGTAATAATTCTACGGGGATTTGGGCAACATAATTTAGGAAATTTTATGGTATTGGCGATAGCTAAGTACAGTATTTTGCAGCAATATCGCTCTAGTCATCGGGCCAATACCGCCGGGGACTGGGGTAAGGTAGGAAGCGACTTGTTGCACTGAGGCAAAATCTACATCTCCAACTAAACGACTTTTGCCTGTACTCACATCTGTAATACTATTAATACCCACATCGACCACCACCGCCCCAGGCTTCACCATTGAGGAAGTAATTAATCCTGCGCACCCTACGGCGGGGATAAGGATATCAGCTTGCTTAGTAATAGATTCTAGGTCATGGGACTTAGAATGAGCCACCGTGACAGTAGCATCAGCTTCTAACAGCATCAATGCTAAAGGTTTCCCTACTAAAATACTTCTACCGACAACAACGGCTTTTTTGCCCTTCAGTTCAATATTGTATTCCTGCAACAAGCGCATAACTCCCTTGGGTGTACAACTGCGTAAACCGGGTTCTCCTCTTAGCAATCGTCCTAAATTAAGCGGGTGCAATCCATCAACATCTTTGTTAGGCTCTATTTGGTGCAGCAGTGCAACGGCATCTAAGGGTTTTGGTAAAGGTAACTGTACCAAAATTCCGTCTACTCGTTCATCTTGATTGAGCGCCTGAATTACTCTTGCTAATTCATCTTGGCTAGTATTGGCGGAGAAATGCTGACCAAAGGATGTAATTCCGACGTTTACACAGTCTCGCTCTTTATTTCGCACATAGGCAGCGCTGGCGGGGTTGTCGCCGACCATAATTACAGCTAAACCAGGACTACGCCCTACTTGCGGTGTCAAAGCTTTAATTTGGTCTAATAACTCTGTTTGTAGCTTTTGGGCTAAAGCCTTACCATCTAGTAATTTAGCTGTTGTATTCATTTTAAGATTGCACCTGAATTTTTAGATAAAACTATTTAATCAATTAACATCTTTTTTAACTGTCGCAAAGCTATTTTTATTTGAGATTAAACTATCTTCTCTACATTTTAGGTGTTGACAATAAACTTTTGATGTTGTAAACGTATTTAACTTATATATTTTTTATGAAAACTCAACCAATCAGAAGGTTTTATCTACTTACTTTTAATCTTTTTATAGTCGGCGGCTTAATGAGTTGTAGTAGTTTAGGAAAATCTAGCTTTAACGGCATCAATCTTAGAAATGTAACTGATATTAGCAATATCAAATCTCCCAACAATCAAGGAACAGTCTATCTGCAAGGAAAAGTAATTAATATTGTGCCATTATCAGAACCTTGGCAAGCTTATCAAATGAGAGACTCTAGCGGGACAATTTGGGCGATAACCAGTCAAAAAGGTTTGAAAATCACAGATAAGTTATTGATTAAAGGTAATCTTCGTTACCAAAGCATTCCGGTAGCAACTGAAGAATTGGGCGACTTTTACGTCGAGGAACAAGAAAGAATCGAACATAGCCCAGCATCACAGTTATGAACAATTCAATTGTACGAGTAGCGATCGCAATTCTCTACCAAAACGACAAATTTTTGATGCAATTACGCGACGATATCCCCAATATAGTTTATCCCGGACACTGGGGTTTATTTGGCGGACACTTAGAACCGGGTGAAACGCCAGATGTTGCAGTAAAACGAGAACTCTTAGAAGAAATCGGTTATACGCCACCAAACTTATTAGAATTTGGCTGTTATCCAGACGAAAAAGCTATTCGCCATGTTTATTATGCGCCGCTAACTGTAGAACTAAATCCGTTAGTTTTATTAGAAGGTTGGGACATGGATTTTTTGACAATTGATAATATAAAACAAGGTAGCTATTATTCACAAAAAGCTAAAGGTATATATCCATTAGTGTCTACTGCTCAAAAGATTTTATTAGATTTTGTACAAATATTGAAACGTTAACATAGTTTATTTATTGTTAGTTAGCAAATACACTAGGCGCTCGATACAAAAATAGTTATAAATTAGGAGAATCTCTTGGAAGGTAAAAGGTTTATTCATAGTCTAAAATTGAAAAACTTTCTTTCCTATGGAAGTCAAGACGAAGAAATTGAAATGCAGCCTTTAAATGTAATAATTGGCGCTAATTCTTCAGGAAAGTCTAATTTAATTGAGGCGATGGCAATTCTTAAAGCTATTCCTACAGATTTACTCTCCCCAATTCGTCAAGGAGGAGGTACAAGTGATTTCTTGTGGAAAGGTGATAATCCAAATCCAGTAGCTGAAATTGAAGCTACATTAGATTATGAAGGAGATACACCTTTACGTTATCGAATTGATTTTACCGTAGTAGGACAAAAGCTTGATATCGTAGATGAGCTATAGAAAATAAGTATGCTTTTAAAGGAAATTCTGATGTATATTCTTTCTACCGTTATCAAAATGGTCATCCCGTTTTAAATATTAGAAATAACATTGAAGGAGCAAGAAGTGAACGCTCCTTACGTCGAGAAGATATTAATTCAGAACAGTCTATTTTATCTCAAAGAAAAGACCCAGACCAGTATCCAGAACTTACTTATTTAAACAATCAATTTTCTAATATAAGTTTATATAGAGAATGGCATATAGGACGCAACTCTCAAGCGAGAATGCCTCAAAAAACTGATTTACCAGAACATCCACTATTAGAAGATGGTAGTAATCTGGGGCTAGTCTTAAATAACTTACAATATCAAATAGGTGCAAGAGAAGTAATTGAAAAGCTTAAAAAGTTTTATGATGAAGCTGAAGAACTTGCGCCTAAAATATATGGTGGTACAGTACAGATATTTATTCGTGAAACTGGACTAAATCAACCAGTTCCTGCTACTCGGTTATCAGATGGTACGCTGCGATACTTATTTTTAATGGCTTTACTTCTAGACCCAACTCCACCACCAATAATATGTATTGAAGAACCAGAAATTGGCTTGCATCCAGATATTCTTCCTACTATTGCTGAAATGCTAATTGAGGCATCTAAGCGAACACAAATAATTGTTACAACTCATTCTGATGCTCTCATATCATCGCTTCCAGTAGAGTCTGTTTTAGTCTGCGAACGAGATATAGCAGGAACTCATTTGCGCCGACTTGACCCTAATCAACTTAAAACTTGGTTAGATAACTACAGTTTAGGCGATCTTTGGCGCATGGGTGAAATCGGTGGGAAGCGATGGTAACAGAAATCCGTATTTATATAGAAGGGGGTGGCGATGGAAAAAACTCAAAATCTTTATTACACCAAGGATTTAGTAACTTTTTTAAAGATTTAAAAGCAATTGCTCGTAGTAATCAAATTAAATGGGATATTATTATGTGTGGTTCTCGAAATAATGCTTTTAGAGATTTCAGAAATGCTTTTAAGACTTATCCCAGTGCCTTTATAGTTTTACTTGTGGATTCGGAAGCACCAATTAATAAACCGCCTTGGGAACATTTGAAGTTGAGAGATAATTGGGACTCACCAAATCCTGACAATACTCACTGTCATTTGATGGTGCAATCAATGGAAGCATGGCTTATTGCTGATATTGAGGCTTTAAAAAAATATTATGGGCAAGGGTTTAAAGAAAAAACTATCCCAACGAATCTAAATGTGGAGAAAATATCAAAAGATTCATTAGAACCAAGCTTAAAAGCCGCCAGTTGTAATACGACTAAAGGTGAGTATAGAAAAATTCAAGACGCAGCAAAGCTTTTAGAGATGATAGATGTTGCTAAAGGACGCAAAGCTTCTTATTACTGCGATCGCTTATTTATCACCCTAACCCAAAAAATAACAGAAATTGTCGAAAATAAGCAGAATCCTTAACTAAAACTAACTCGCATGAATTTTACTCCTGCCGCGATCGCTTGGCATAATGGTAAACTTGTTGAACGCGAACAAGCTGCCCCATCCATCGCTAGCCATTCTCTACATTTAGGTGTTGGTGTATTTGATGGCATTATGGCTTACTGCAATAGCGATTGTTATTACATCCATCGCCTAGAAGCTCATTTAGACCGTTTGCGTCATGGCTCTTTGCAGATGGGATTAAAATTTGATTGGTCAAATAAGGAGCTAGAATCGGGACTATTAGAGTTATTAGAGTCAATACCGCCGAATAATTACTACATCCGCCCAATTGTCTACCGTAGCGGAGCGTATCTCAACTTTAGCGATGATATGCCTGTAGATGTAACTATTTTGGCAGTAACTATCGCCCGTGACGAAGCTACACCCCTTAGTTGTCATATCTCAAAATACGAGCGCGTTTCTAGTAAAGCAATTCCGGTAACGTGGAAGATATGCGGAACTTATGTAAATAGCTACCTTAGCCGCCGTGCTGCTCAAAGTGAAGGTTTTAATGATGCCATAATGCTTGATGGGGATGGTTTAATTACTGAAGCCACCGCCGCTAATATTTTTTTCTTGCAATCTAATACCGTTGTTACACCTGCACTTAATGCTAATATTTTTCCTGGGATTACCCGCGCTACGTTGCTAGATATAGCTAAGTTGACAAATATTGAAGTCATAGAGCGCGATATCATCCCTAGCGAATTAGCAAGTTTTGATGGCGCTTTCTTAGCTGCAACCATGATGGAATTGAAGCCCATAGCCAGCATTGACAACTATAAATACAATACCTGTAACCATCCACTGTTTAAGCATTTTTTACAAAAATTTCGCCAAATTACCCATCAAAAGCCCAAAAGTCTTAGTTAACTGTTTAACAAATCCTTTCTTTTCGGTCGCGTAAGCGCCACAGCAATTAAATCCATGCGATAAAGTCAATATTGAGCAACCTGCAACCTCCAGTCATGAACGTTTCCTACTCTCCATCATCGCCAGACTCTAATCAAGGCAAACTAACAATGCCTAACGCCGATTATCGAGAGTTAGAGCGGAAAAAACTCAGCCCGATGATGCAGCATTATGTTGAAATCAAAGAACAGTATCCTCACGCGCTGCTATTGTACCGAGTTGGTGACTTTTTTGAAGTATTTTTTCAAGATGCTTGCACGGTTTCTGAGCAATTAGAGCTAGTTTTAACCAGCATTCAAGCAGGTAAAGAAATCGGACGAGTACCAATGTCTGGCGTACCTCACCATGCCATAGACCGCTACTGTGCCATGTTAGTTGAAAAAGGATTTGCGATCGCAATTTGCGACCAAGTAGAAGATGCCTCTGTAGCGGCGGCGCAAAATCGCCAGGTAAAGCGCGAAGTTACAAAGGTGATAACTCCCGGTACATTGTTAGATGAAGGAATGCTCAA
>CAJQOK010000447.1 GCA_905479905.1 uncultured Aliterella sp. | reverse complement strand
AATTGTACTCCAGCTTGACATAGTTGCACCAAGTTTCGCGCTTGATGGATAGATAAACCAGGTAGTCGCAACCAATCGTCTACCTTGGCTCTATTGACATCGATCATAATACCCAAATCGGCAGCGATCGCAATTTCTGCCTTTGTCTGCATTCGATAATAAGGATCGTTTAATAACTTAGTGCGAATTGAAGAGAGCCATTGCATGAATTAGTTGATTGTAAATGCTTAAGCAATTTTATCTAACATTTGGCGGCGTTTCTGCTCAAACTCGTATTCTGAGATTAGCCCATCTTCGCGCAAAGAGTCTAGCTGACGCATAGCTTCAGAAATTGCTTTAACGTTATTCGGCGCTATTAATATCTGAGGCGAACTTTGGTTAAAGTTTTCGTCAAATTCTGCTTCATTTTGTAGTAAATACCATACACTCTCAATGGCACTAGCGGCGCGGGGGATGGGTGTCCAAGATAAAAGTAAGTATACTAATCCCCACAAAGGCTGACCCAAATAAAACTTATGCCATCCAGCAATGGGGCTAAAAGTTCCTGTTAAAGCTAAAACTGCGGCAATTTTTCGACTTTTTGAGCGCTCAATCATTTTCCGGCAACTCCCTATAGCAAGATAATTTATATACACATAATTGCTATATAGTCAAGGGGAGAATCACTCTTTAAGATATTCAAGCTAAACTTTAAGTCTAGACTAGAATGATACTAAACGCCAAAGTACAAATATTTTGGGCGATCGCACCTTTGTTATCCAACGCTATGGGATTTTTTGACTCTGAGATAGTCCAACAAGAAGCCAAACAACTATTTGAAGAATACCAAGCTTTAGTAAAGCTGGGTAATAGTTACGGCAAATTCGACCGCGACGGCAAAAAGCTATTTATTGAGCAGATGGAGGCGATGATGGAGCGCTATAAAATCTTTATGAAGCGCTTTGAGCTATCAGAAGATTTCATGGCGCAGATGACGGTAGAACAGCTTAAAACTCAGCTAAATCAATTTGGGGTGACTCCGCAGCAAATGTTCGACCAAATGAACTTTACCTTAGAGCGGATGAAAGCTGAATTGGAAAAGGGAGTGTAGAGACGTTACTATCTTCTAGGGCGATCAAAATCCGATGCCGGACGAAAGTTTTGAGCAGGTATACCTTTCAAAGCTTTACTCATAAAGTCGCGCCAAATCGGAGCGACAAAAGTACCACCCGTAGAACCTTGACCCAAAGGTCGATAGTTATCATTTCCTACCCATACAGCCGTAGCCAGTTGCGGTACGTAGCCCACAAACCAAATATCCCGCTCGGAAGAAGTTGTTCCCGTTTTCCCGGCGGCGGGGCGACCAATTTGGGCAGCTTTTCCCGTACCGTTATTAATTACCCCTTGCATAACACTTGTTAGTGAAGCTGCTGCCCAAGGCTCAAGGACTAATTGGGGTTTAGGGGTATTGTCTAATAAAACATTTCCACTGCTATCGGTGACACGGGCAATAACCGTAGGCTCCGATTGCCAACCATAACTAGCCAACGTGGCATAAGCATGAGCCATTTCTAAAGGAGTTACACCAATTGCTCCTAATGGCAGAGAGGTTACAGGCTCCATTGGGCTATTGATACCCAAAATACGGCAAGTTTCAATCACTTTATTCATCCCCACAGCCCGTCCGATTTTAATTGCTGGAATATTGCGCGATACTTCCAAAGCTTTCCGAATCGACATAGATCCGCTAAAAGAGTTATCGTAGTTTCTGGGATAATAGTAACCACTAGCTTCTCGATAGCGGACGGGTGTATCGGAAACAATGGAATTGGGGGTATATTTGCCCGTTGCAAAAGCTGTGTAGTAAACAAAGGGTTTAAAAGCCGAGCCAGGCTGACGAATAGCTTGAGTTGCGCGGTTAAATTCACTCTTTTTAGGATCTACACCACCTACTAAGGCTTTAATAAAGTGCGTGCGCGGATCGATCGCCACTAGAGCCATTTGATCGGCACGGACACCTTGACTACGCAACCTGCGATGCCAAGTAACCACCGTTTCTTCTGCCATAGTTTGCATTTTGGCATCAATTGTAGTTTGTACCCGCATTCCACCTTTTTCAACTGCATCGCGCCCAAAGCGTTGAATTAACTCGCGGGAAGCGGCATTTGTCACATAGGGACTTGCACTACCTTGGAAAGATTTAATCTTACCGAGCTTAATTTTTTGGGCGCGGGCTTTGGTTTCTTCTTGGGGTGTAATCCAGCCTAAATCGCGCATTCGTCGCAATACTATATGCTGTTGCTCGGTTGCCTTTTTAATATCTACAAACGGGCTGTATTCTTGAGGTGCTTGGATTAAACCTGCCATCATTGCTGATTCTGCCAAGGTTAAAGTTCCTGCCGATTTGTTGAAATAGCTACGAGCAGCAGTTTGTACGCCATAGTTGTTATGTCCCCAAAAAATTTGATTGAGGTACATTTCCAAAATTTGGTCTTTGGTCAAAATTTGTTCGATCCGAATTGCCAATACGCCCTCGGCTAGTTTGCGGCTAAAGGTACGCTGGCGCGAGAGAAAGACATTTTTCATCAACTGCATAGTTAAGGTTGAGCTACCTTCTCGGACTGAACCTTTTTGCCAGTTTACTACCAGCGCCCGTCCGACACTGATCGGGTTGATGCCTCTGTGGTAATAAAAATTGCTGTCTTCGATCGCAATTACTGCCCTTTTTAAGTCGGGGGAAATTTTATCTAGAGGTATAACCTCGCGGTTAGCTTCCCCGTGAATACTAGAGAGAAGCTTGCCTTTAATGTCGTAAATGTAGCTAGTCTCCGCCGGAACATAGGTGCGTAAAGCTCGCACATCGGGCAAGTCACGGAAGCTAATTGCTAAACCAACTAATCCTCCTGCCGCGATCGCACTACTTAACATTGTAATCGTGAGCAGGGTTCCCCCAGTTACTTTGGTTATGTCCCTAACAAACTTAAAACTAGGACTACTTTTATCTTTTTTGTGAATAATACTAGATGACACAGTTACTTAACTTCCTCACTTAGATAATTAGGATTAGTAGTGGTAGTAGCAGATTTTTCTAATAATTGGTTAAAGAAATTTTCTCCCGATTTCCAGAGACAAGAGAGTTAATTTTTGCAATTATAGTAGGTTGACGAGCAGAACAATAAAAGTAAATTGCTAGTGAATGTAACTAATTTAACTAAAAAAGCCTCAAATAGTGACTTGGGGTTTATAAAAAAATCTACTTTTGAGTTACAAAAACCATTAATAAAACGGATGAAAACACTAGAAACAACTGAGATTGAAGCCATTTCCCAACTTGGCAAAATAGGTAATAATTGGCTGCATCGGGGGACAAGTGAAATTTTCCCTAATCGCCCAGATAGTAATAATCCCCAAGAAAGCCTAGAAAGACTGCTTGAAACTACAAAGCGACCTTTGCGGATAAAATTGGGCATAGATCCAACGGGAGTAGATATACATCTCGGTCATAGTATTCCTGTGCGAAAACTACGGGCGTTTCAAGATGCGGGACATACAGCAGTTTTGATTATTGGTGATTTTACCGCCAGAATTGGCGATCCGACAGGCAAATCAGAAGTACGCCGTCAGCTAACCGAGGAAATGGTAGCGCAAAATGCCCAAAATTATCTAGACCAAGTTCGACCGATTTTAGATTTTGACACCCCTGGAAGGTTGGAAATCCGGTATAACTCGCAGTGGTTGGCAAAACTAGATTTATCAGAAATTTTAAACTTGCTGTCAACGATGACTGTAGGGCAAATGTTGGCAAAAGAAGGATTTAGCGATCGCTTTACCCAAGAAAACCCGATTTATCTGCACGAATTTCTTTATCCATTAATGCAAGGTTACGATTCAGTTGCTATTGACGCAGATGTAGAATTAGGCGGTACAGACCAAAAATTTAACATCGCAGTGGGGCGAGACTTGCAAAAACATTTCGGCAAAACGCCCCAGTTTGGCTTATTAATGCCAATTTTGTTAGGGACAGATGGCGTACAAAAAATGTCTAAGTCGCTGCACAATTATGTAGGATTATCTGAAGATCCGTTAACCATGTACTCAAAGCTGGAAAAAACACCCGATAGCTTACTAGAGAAGTATTTTGAGTTGTTGACAGATTTAACTATAGAACAATTGCCAGAGGAGGCGCGCGATCGCCAAAAACTTCTAGCTTTAAACATTGTTACTCAATATCACGGCAAAGAATCTGCGCTGCAAGCTCAAAGTGCAGCTTTATCAATAACCAGTGGTAGTACAACACAATCGGCTGCTGTACCAGAGTTTTCTCTTTCCTCCATTGCGTTTCCGACCAAGCTCGTAAATATTTTAAGTGGTAGCAGCTTGTGTAAAAGTAATGGAGACGCGCGGCGGCAAATTCAGGGGGGCGCTATCCGCTTGGATGGAGAAAAAATCGAGCAAGCCGATTTAGGTTTTGATGAACCTAATCCTTTATATGACAAGGTTTTACAGTTTGGCAAAACCAAATTTATCCGCTTAGTACCGTAAATAGTATGTCATCTCAAATTATCGTTCCTCTAGACGTAGCTACCGAAGCTGATGCGATCGCTCTAATTGACAAGTTGCCAGAAGTTACTTTTTGGAAAGTGGGTTTAGAGTTATTTGTCAGCACTGGCGCTAATGTAGTAAAAATACTCAAAGAGCGGCAAAAAAAGGTATTTTTA
>CAJQOK010000446.1 GCA_905479905.1 uncultured Aliterella sp. | reverse complement strand
TGTATTATTCATGATTTAGCTGGACAATTAACAGCGATTAAATGTTGCTTCGATCTTCTTAGCTTTCAAAACTTAACAACTAAAGGTATAGAATATTTACAAACCGGAAAAAAACAAGCTACTAAACAACAAACTTTAATTAAAGATGTATTGAATGCTTTTTCGGCAGAAGTAGAATCTTTAGAAGCTTTTACAATCGATTCCCAACAAGCGCCGGATGTCCTGGCTTGTGCGAAAGATGTAATAGAAGCCCTAACCCCAAGTTTTAGTACAAATCAAATCAACTTAGAATTAGAATCAACTATTGACACCTCTAAGGATTGGAAAGTTGTAGGAGAAAAGTCGCGTCTTGATAGAGTATTGACTAACTTAGTAGAAAATCCCTGTCGCCATAGTCCGCCAAATTCTACCATAACTATCGATTTGCAGCCCCAGGAAAATTACATTGTACTTTCGGTAATGGATCGAGGTGCAGGGGTTTCACCAGAGATGGCTAATAGTTTATTTAAAAAGTTCTCTCAAGGCAAAAATAAGGTAGGAAAAGTTGGATTAGGGCTGTACTTTTGCCGAATTACTGTCGAACGTTGGGGTGGTAAAATTGGTTATTCTCCTCGTCCTAATGGTGGTTCGCAATTTTGGGCGCGGTTACTTAAACCTTCTTATGACGACATAAGTTGAAAGAAATCAAATAACTTAGCGCAGGCTTTTCTTTAATAAGTATTCTAATACCTAAAAGACGGATCACTATTTTACTCTGGTTTCCAACCCGCTAATAAATTAGGACGCGACTTTGGTTGTACAAACAAACTTTTAAAGGCTGATTGGCGAATTGGGGGTTTTTCTTGACTAAGATTCCATAAAGTTTCGTAAAAGAAGAATGATACTCCAGCAAATCCCTGTTCTCGGCTGGCTTCTACCTGACTTTGAATCTGCGCCGAAGCTACAGAACGATCTTTTAATCCTGATAAAATGCCAATGCTGACAGGGATATGTTTTTTAGCAATTTTGACTTCGGGATAGTTCAATTCTTGCATAAAAACTTTTAAGTCGTTGCGATACACTTGCAAAACTAATTCTTCTACTAACCCCTGACGTTCCCACTTTTCCCAATCAGCTAAAAACAATTGGTAGGAGACGCGCTGTGGATTAGGAGCAATGGAAATAATACATTTGGGTTTACGAGTTTTGACGGCTTTAAATATCTTTTGCAGATATTGAGTAATTTTATTTGCTCGCCAGCGTACCCATTCGGGATCTTGCGGGTTGGCGGGGGGATTTTTACCAAAATGTTCTTGTTGATAAAGCTTCGTTGTGTAAGCATCGTAGCCTAACTCGGCAGGTAAACCGAAATGATCGTCAAATTGAATGCCATCGACATCGTATTTGCTGACGATTTCGACAACTAGATTTTGAATAAAGTTTTGGACTTCTGGGCGGAAGGGATTAAGCCAGACGCGATCGTGTTTACCTTCAAGCCAAATTTTGCTGCCATCTCTGCGGCTTGTCAGCCAGTCAGGATGACGTTTAGCTAAACTTGAATCGGATGGAGCCATAAAGCCAAATTCAAACCAAGGAATGACTGCTAAACCGTTCTTGTGTCCCTGGGTAGTGAGTTCTCTGAGCAGATCGCGCCCTTGAAGTCCGGGTTCGGGATCGAGACTTCGCCCGATGACTTTTTGCGCTACAGGACTTGGATACAATGTATACCCCCAATTCCACACCGTAGGATAAATTGTATTGAAGTTAAGTTGTTTTAAAGTTTTTAAGGCGTTAGTTAGGCGATCGCGTCCAAATAAAACGTCACTATCAATATTTGTTAGCCATACTCCTCTTAGCTCAGTTTTGGCTTGGGTTAAAGCTGGTTGTTGCAGTATCAACCCTACAACTAAACTTAAAGCCAGCAATAAAGCAAATAACTGTGGACGGCGCAATTTAATCATTATTTAGCGAACTATTAAAATTTAACGATTTTTAAAACTATAGTTGCACTTGATCGCCTAGGCAAATAAAAAAGAGGTTCGCGATCGCAAACCTCTTTTTCAGACTATGTAATTATTACTTAATTAACCAACTAAATGCAGCACATTGCGTACTACGCTATAACCCGCCAAATCCCAGAGTAAGTAAGCCAAAAATCCAATCATCGCCAAGCGTCCGTTCCATAGCTCTGCTTGAGGATTAAAACCAAATAAGAACGCATTACGGTCTTTGCCGTTGTAAGCTGTAGCGACGGGTGGTAAGTTAGTGCTTTTGGTTTCCATTTTCTTAACTTTGTAAATAATTGTGTTTTCTGTGTCTACTCTATCTTACTCTCTAAATCCTGCTTTCTGTCTCTAGGTACAGACTTTAACCAACTCTAAAGGTTGATTTACATCAAGTTTTTTTGTAAAGATTTCTATCAATAGTTAGAGTAAAATTTACATTTTGCAATGTAAGTTACTCAATTTAATGGTTTAACAACTTAAATTATACTTGATTACTCAAATTACTTAGGTTGGTTGCTAGTTTGCTTGCCTTGGTTCATCCTGCTAAAGATATACTTTTCAGACTAAGGAGGGATGTTATAAACTGCCACTGACATCAATGTTGGGTACTGTAAGAGATACACTGTTTTCACCTCACACAATTTATAAATCAACGCCAAG
>CAJQOK010000445.1 GCA_905479905.1 uncultured Aliterella sp. | reverse complement strand
GAGCCTTGAGCGATTCCGGCTACCCGTCCATAGATAACAGTCCTTGTAGTTTGTTCCGGCGGTGTGGGGGCGCGATCGCGTGGCGATACTAAACTTCCCGCAAACAACAGTTGTTGCCATTGTGCCAAAGTTGGCGCAATTTCTCTTTTATAGGCATCTACAGGCGCGTACATAGCTAGACTAGCCGCGAAAACGGGACGGGGACTTTGCAATCGCATTAGTACCGATCGCCCATTAATAGGCGGATCTAAAGTCTTTACTGGAATCGGCAAATTAAGTAATAGGCGGCTTTGGCGGGGTGGAAGCAGAATATAAGCGGGTAAACTTTGCCTTTGTCCTCGCAGTATGACATTAGTAACGCGATCGCCTGGCCCGGCAAATATTTTACTTAGCGGGTTTTCTGTTAAAGCTGGTAATTCTATAAATGGTGCATCAGGTTGACTAAGAAAAGTTGCCCCCTGCAACACATTTACTTGCAAAGGTTTGTCACTAGGGTTGTGAAGAATTATCCCCAGATAGAGCGATGTCTTCGACGGGCTACGCCTACGCAAATTAGTCGCCGTAGGTGCTTTAGCTACATGATGAGCAAATATATCGAATCTTCCTTGCAAGGGAAAATTTAGATGCGCCGTTTTTGCTCTTTTACCATTTGGGGGAAACGTTGAAAGCAAAATCCCGGCTTTTTGGACTAATTCGGGGCTATTGCTGTTAAAAACAAGCACTCTGTCTAATTTGCCTGGTAATTCTCGTACTTGTTGAATTTGGACTATTTCTTGAGGAGCAGCTTGAGCAAGTATTAATGGAAACATGAATAAATTTAGACAAAGGTTAATCGTTGGACGACGGCTAAAAAACTGTTTTTAACTTCCGTCAAATTATCTGGGCTAAGAATGGGAATATGAGCAAATATACAATGAGTAGACAAAGGCGAAGTTTGTAAATGTTTCAATACCGAGTAATAAAGACCTTCGCAAACAAACTTCCCCGCATCGTAACTAATCTCAATACCATCAATACCAGCTATCAAAGAGAGCAAATCTACTTGAGTATTCAAGATATCATCTCGATCGCTTGCTTTTGCTTCAATAGTAAGTTGACTGCGGCTTTCGGCCATACCACAACAAATAATAATATCAGGTTGAAGTTCGGCGATTTTGGAAATCACACTTTTACTTGCAAGCTCAATATCTACAGGTAATTGTCTTAAAAACGAATTACGATAGCGCAAGCGCGCACGCAGGGCTTCGCCCGCGATTTGGATTTCTTGCAGCAAGTCGTCAGAGGAATTAGATTTTTGATGAGGTAGCCAGGTAGTAAAAGAAGTGAATAGGATTTTTTTACTCATGTTAGGCGATCGCCAACTTAAAATAAACGTTAGTCACTTGAGTAAAACAATGACAGAAATAGCGATTATAGATTATGGCATGGGAAACTTGCACTCTGCCTGTAAAGGTTTAGAAAAAGCCGGAGCAAAGCTAAAAATTACTGATTCTGTGCGGGAATTAGAGCAAGCCGACGCGATCGTATTGCCAGGAGTAGGCGCATTTGACCCCGCCGTGCAGCATTTGCGATCGCGCGGTTTAGAAACTCCCATCAAAAAACTAATTGCTAGTGGTAAACCATTTTTAGGCATTTGTCTCGGCTTACAAATGTTATTTGATAGTAGCGAAGAAGGTAAAGAGCCAGGATTGGGGATTATTCCTGGTATTGTAAGGCGATTTGTCAATGAGCCAGAAATTACAATCCCCCACATGGGTTGGAATCAGTTAGAAATTACTCAACCAAAATGCGGACTGTGGCAAGGGCTGCAAGGCGGGGAATGGTTGTATTTCGTTCATTCCTATTATGTCGATCCCCTTGACCCGTTAGTTCGTGCGGCAACCGTCACTCATGGGACGCAAACTATTACTGCTGCGATCGCTATTAATAATTTGCTGGCGGTACAATTTCACCCCGAAAAATCCTCTAAGGCGGGGTTACAAATCTTAGCTAACTTTGTCCAGCAGGTAAACGCTAAAGTGCCAGCTTAGTTATGAGTTTGAGAATTTATGGCAATCGTCAATTAAAAACTCTATCAGGACTTGATACTCGCCCTACAAGTGCGCGGGTAAGAGCCGCAGTGTTTAATATTTGGCAAGGAGAAATAGATAATTGCTCGTGGCTAGATTTGTGTGCGGGTAGCGGAGCAATGAGCGCCGAAGCTTTAAGTAGAGGGGCAAATTCTGTAACTTGTATCGAACAATCTAGCCCAGCTTGTGCCATTATTAGGCAAAACTTGCAACAAATAGCTAAAAATCAAACCTGCCAAATATTGCGGGGAGAAGTATTACATAAATTGAAAACTCTTACCGGGCAACAATTTGATCGGATATACTTCGATCCACCTTACGCCAGCAATTTATATCAACCAGTGCTGGAACAAATCGCATCTTCCCAACTTTTACATCCTGATGGCGAACTTGCTGTAGAACATTCGCCTAATTTTGAATTGCCGCAAATCACGACTTTAGCAATTTGCCGACAAAAAGTTTATGGTCATACCGCCGTAACTTTTTATTGCCCTTCTCAGCAAGAAGGGCAATCTGTAGCTCTATAAACCGAGTTGTTTGCCGCGTTTGTATTGT
>CAJQOK010000444.1 GCA_905479905.1 uncultured Aliterella sp. | reverse complement strand
AACCCCCGTACCAATAATTGAACCCAAACCCATCAAAGTAGCGCCAAAAACCCCCAATTCTCTTTTGAGTGAGGGCGTTTGTGAATTCATAATTATTTATACTTTCGACCCTTGTAGCATACTGCAACTAAGCCGATGATTGGCTCAAGGAGTATTGGGTATACGCTCGATTTGGGCATAACCGCTAAAAACTAGCTGCTTTCCGATTGTTTCTAATCGATTAATCCGCATCGTTACCCCATCAAGATCGAAGCGGTCAAGATCGACCATATTATCTAAAATTTCCGCAAAAGCGATCGCCAAAGCTTGAGATATCTCTTTCTGGGCTTCGGAAGCAAGATCAGTAGTAAATTGCGGATTGTTAAATGCTACTCGCCGCCGCCGCTCTACAGCTAGAGTTGCTGTCATGCTAATTGGCACTAATTCGTCGCTGTTTAAATCTGCTTTTGCTAATATCTTGACTTGGTTATTAGGTAAGAGTTCAACTTTTACCTCGCTAAAAGAAACAGGTTCGCCCCCTGATAATTCGGTCAAACTCGGTAAATCTAAGTTAAGTAGGCGTTTTTTTACTAATTCTGCATTAAAAGCATGGTTAATACCTGCTTCAGATAATTTTACTTCCGCTACCGCTTGAGTGGGCTGCTTTAACTTCAGTTTTCCCCCTAACACCGAGCTAAAATCCAAAGCTACAGCATCAGTTTCAAAAGACATTTCTTCCACCAAAAAGTCTTTGCGGATTGCCAAGCCCCGACCATTCATTTTGAAGTTGTCTATGCTGCCTTGTAACAGCTTGCTAGAGGGGTAGCAACGTACAGAAACTTCTATTGACTCACTTTGAGTCAACAAATGACGAATGGTTTTGCTGGCGACGCTGTTGAGCATTCGCTCTCCCCAATCAGTGCCAGTATTAGGAGTAGTTGAGCCAGTAAGTCCAGCGAACATCTTTTCTTCACTTTATAGAAGTTCTCTATACTTTTGTAACAAAGCGTGAACAATTCGGCAACTAATCGTCCATAAGTGATGCTGACAAGAGCTATAAGAGTAGCTTGTTTGAGGCTATAAGGGTAGCACAAATAATGGGTTACGGAAAGTGTTGACACTTTAGCAGCTAGGTATTGCAAAATCTTTCGGTTGGAATCTACAGTTTTTTTCTGTTGCCGACGCTAACGAAAAATCAATAATGTATTACTTAATAATTAGGTTAAATAAATATCTTTGAATGTTGATACAAATCCCGCCGGGGCTGAAGGTTTTGTTAAAGTTATTTTTAAAGCAATAGATTTTATGAAAACAAATACATCTGTTGCCTTAGTAATTACTGGAGAACGTCTGCAAATTAGCCCAGAAGATGTTGAAGCCCAACTTAAAGGCGTGGGGTTAATAGATTTGCCTAATAATATAAAAATGTTGAGCGATACACACTTGCTTAATCATCTAAATAAAGTATCAGAGTTTTTAATAAAACAAAAGCAAATTTCTCAACCACCAGATATAACGAAAATCTTAGATCCAAAGTTTCTTAAGACTGAAGCTTAATAATTATTTTAAGTAAACGAAAAAAAGTCTGATCGATTTTTGCTCTAGTAAATTCCACCTTAAAAAAGGGGAAAGATTTTAAGGGTTTTCAATATTACATGATGATTAAATTGTTGCTGTAACTCCGCTATAAGACAAAGCAGTAATGCAATCTTTCGCCTTCAGGCGTACATAAAGCAGCATCTTCTTGTCTTAACGCTTCAGCTTCGGCGGGATGAATAGCAATGCGATCAAATTCGTGTATTTTTCCCGCATGATCGTAATGGATGTGAGAAGCGATCGCAAGTAATGGTTTATCAATTAAAGCTGCAATATGTTGGCGCAAACTCGCAACACCCAAGCCTGTATCGATTAATAAATCTTGGGTTTTACCTTTAATTAGCCAGAACTTAGCGCGATTTCATTCCCAGTAATGATGTTCGTTAATACGATACAAAAAGTCGCTAATTTTTTCCGTTACAAACCATGAATCGCAAACAGGTTTAGGATTTTGCATGAAGGTTTTGAGTAAAGTAGATTATTTTTCTTGTAAACATAGTCCTACACCTACAGCCATCAAAATTGCCGACATTACTAATACTTGGGTGATTTGTTCTCCTAGAAAAAATACAGAAATTGTTGCACCGACAAAGGGCGAAAGGGCGAAATATGCTCCCGTTTGGGCTGCACCTAGTTGGCGTAAGGCTTGAACAAAGCAGACATAGGTTAACCCAGAAGAAATAAAACCAACTGCTAAGGCGGCGAGTAGAGTGGGTAGAGGTGGTAAAGTTTGTCCGATAAAAAATGCGATCGCAACATTAATTAAGCCAGCTACACCGCTTTTAAGTAGAGCAATTTGAAATGGATCGCGCGTGGCTATTTTATTAGTCAAATTGCTATCCATTGCCCAAGCCCCACAAGTTCCCAAAATTGCCAACGCTCCCCAAGATAGCCCTACATTAGTATGTTCTGTATAAGAAAGAACAATTCCTCCACTGGTAATTGCTACTATTCCTAAAAAAACTTGCGATCGCCAGGGTTCTTTAAAAACAGTCCATGCTAACAGCGCTGTAAAAACTCCTTCAAAATTGAGCAGTAGCGATCCTACCGTTGCAGAAGTAGTAGTAAGCCCAATTGTAAGTAACACCGGGGCTGTTACTCCGCCTGCTAAGATTGAAGCACCTAACCACCCCCAGTCTTTTTGACGCAAACTATTTTTAGGGAGCGATCGCTTATTGCGGAGATAGTATATTGGTAATAATCCCAATCCTCCACCCAAGTACAAAATCCCCGCTAACATCCAAGGCTCTATCTCATCCAACAACAACTTTGAAAGCGGAACACTAAGACCAAAGCAGAGAGCGGCAGCTAGGGCAAATATCGAGCCAGAACGAGATTTTGTCACTTTTTATTTTTATACTAAGGCAATACCAGAAACGATACTTCAGTGCCACCATAAAACGTCTGTAACTGGCGGTTTCCTTGCGCGTCCTTAGCACTACCTTTTGCTGCGCCGCCAACCAAGCTGTTTTAGCAAAAACTTAAAGCTCATTATTAAGTATAAATAATTGGTTTCTCTATTTATTTGATTAGATTCTGCTAAGTTTGAATAGTTATTTAACTACTAAAACCATGTCAGAATCATTATTTTCTGATGCCAAACAACGTTTAGAAACAGCATTAAAATACATTGCAATTTCTGAAGATGCCATTGAACACTTAAAGTTTCCTAAAGCCAGCTTAACTGTATCCTGAAGGGGTGACAACAATAGCTAAAACCTAGACTCAATCAAGTTCATAGCCCGTAAACCTCGCTGATAAAATAGACGTTTATTACGATTTAGTTCCATTAGTTGTGTGATTTCTTGGGCAAAACTAGACCAGAAATTTACCCAAGTATGACCGTATAAACCCAAATAAAAACTACTATGTCTTCGTTGAACTCGTTTCGGTTCAGTAACTCTACCGACATATTCTTGAATCCC
>CAJQOK010000443.1 GCA_905479905.1 uncultured Aliterella sp. | reverse complement strand
GCAGCCGAATTATCTTGACAAGCCAAGTTCATGGGCAGCTTTCATCGAAAATTATACTCAAAAGTCTGTTGTAACGAAGCTTAGTGATGATGGGTTATTGCAACGTAAGGTACGCGCTCACGCCAACTTCACAGAATATGTACCACTTGCACTGCTATTTATTGTAGTGCTGGAGTTAATGGGTTCACAAACTTGGCTGCTATGGCTGCTCGGCGTTGCGCTTACAGTTGGCCGTATTGCTCATGCTTGGGGTTTGATTAAAACCTATGGCCCCTCGCCTAGTCGCGCAATTGGTTTCTTCCTTACCTGGTTAGTTTATATTGTTGGTGCTGGTGCTTGCATTTATTATGGTGTAACTGGGCTTCTCTAACAGTTGTCACGGTATAACTGTCTATATTCGGAGTCAATTTTGACGGTTTTGGCAAATTTCCTCTTAACTAAAATGGCAGAAACATTTTTACAGCAGCCGAGCCTAATAATCCCAAAATATTCATAAAGTTACCTTTACTTTTTGGCTTGGCATCGCTTGGTAATGGCGCTTCTAACTCTTTGATAAATGCTTGCGCTGTCTGAGTTCCAGGAACATTACCTTGAGCTAAAAACAATTCATCAGCAACTCTAGCATCATCTCTAGCGCCTTTACGGTCTAGTAATTGGTAACGTGCAACACCGCGACCCATGTAGGCTAAAGCAAACTCTGGATCTATAGTCAAAGCTTGGTTAAAGTAATCAATCGCCCCTTGAGAGTCGCCTTTTTGCCCTTGTAACATCCCCCAGCGATAAAAGTCTTCAGCTTTCCCGGCGGCTATGGGTATACCGATCGCACCTTGCAAGTGAGCTACATTTACATCAGCATCGCCAAAGCTAACATTGTACAAGTAAGCATCTCTAAAATCTGCCCCAGCTATTTGCGCTCCCCCTAACTTTGCACCCGTTAAATTGGCTCCAAATAAAGAAGCGCCAACTAAGTTTGCACCCGTCAAATCGGCTCCACTCAAATTTGCACGGCTCAAATTTGCTCCGCTTAAGTTAGCTCCCGTTAAATTTGCTCCCGATAAATTCGCCATAACTAGCCCTGCACCACTTAAATCGCAACTTTGACATTGTTTAGTTGCAAGCAACTGTCTGGTATGAGCAATGCTTTCTGATAAAGCTGGATGAGCAAAGTTAATTGTAGTAAGTACCGTAGCAGCAATAAAAAGTTTCATAAATGGGAAGTTTGGCAAAGGGTACGCTAATTTTTGTAGAGTAACATTTAATATTTCAATTGACGATATTATGCCCCAAATCATCGCAATAAGCGACTTAAGACAGATTAATTTAATTGTTGCTCGATGTATTAAAGGAAAGTAACAATAGCCTATTTTTAACTTAGCTATGGAAATGCGCCGCTTAGGTAGATCGAATCTACAAATTAGCCCGATTTTGATGGGAACTTGGCAAGCTGGGAAAAGAATGTGGGTGGGAATTTCTGATGAGGAGACAACTAAGGCAATTAGAGCCGCTTTTGATGCGGGAATTACTACCATTGATACGGCGGAAGTTTATGGGGAGGGACATTCAGAGCATATTGTTGCTAAAGCTTTGTCTGACGTAAGAGATAAAGCCGTTTATGCTACTAAAGTTTTTGCCAATCATTTGAAATACGACCAAGTAATTGAAGCTTGCGATCGCTCTTTACAAAATCTGCAAACTGATTATATCGATTTATATCAAATTCATTGGCCCAGTGGCACTTTTAATAGTACCGTTGTTCCCATTGAAGAAACGATGAGCGCCTTAAATAAGCTGCTAGAGCAAGGCAAAATTCGCGCTATTGGGGTTTCTAATTTTTCCCGCGATCAGTTAGCAGAAGCTTCGCAGTACGGGCGAATTGATAGCATCCAGCCGCCTTACTCACTGTTTTGGCGACAGGTAGAAAAAGATACTGTATCTTATTGCATTGAAAACGATATATCTATTCTTGCTTACTCGCCTTTGGCGCAAGGATTATTAACGGGCAAATTTGCCGCCGACCACAAATTCGATGCTAAAGATAACCGGGCTAAAAACAAGCTGTTTCAAGGAGAAAATTATCAAAGGGCGCAATTAGCTTTAACAAAACTGCGTCCAATCGCCGATCGCCATCAAGCTACTTTAGGTAATTTGGCTCTTGCTTGGCTAATTGCTCAACCTCAAACTAATGCTATTGTGGGCGCAAGAAATACTGAACAAGCTGTAAATAATGCTCTAGCTGCAAATATCAAACTCTCTACAGATGAACTTCAAGAAATTGATGCGATCGGGCGCACCGTTACGGAGCATTTAGACGACAACCCGGTAATGTGGTTTGCTGCTTAAAATAATGTTGAGAAGTTTCAAGAAGGTTGAATTTTAGTAAACTTACCGTTGCTAAAACAAAAAGTAGTGATAACTTAAGTAATAGGACGCAAAAAGCTTAAAACAGCTAAAACAAAAAAAGGCGCTCAACCTCGTGTCCCCTGTTAGAGAGCCAAACTTGTAATTGTTCCAAGTATAGGGTTAGTGGCAAAAAGCTCTATAAAGCCGTAGCCATCAGGTCTAGAAAGACGCTACTGTGCTGGAATTACGAGAGATGTAAACTTTAGTTATTTCTCCACTTTATTTGTTAACTTCTTTGAATAAACTGAATCCCGAAATTTGAGGGGTCTTGTCATAAGCGGATAAGACCCCTTAAATTTGTTTAAGCTACATCTGCAATCGATAAAACCCAAGACTTTAAAAGAGAATTAACTTGTTCTGGGACTTCATCATGGGGACAATGACCAGCGCGCAAGAAGTATTCGGTCAAATTAGGGCAGTATTGGCGAAATTTAGGCGATCGCTCTTTTGTATTCATCCAAGGATCTCCTTCTCCCCACAGCATTAGTAAGGGGCATTTTAACTGTTGCAGTAAAATATCAACTTTTTCTCCTTGAGGATTGCTAAAAATTGCCGCAAATACTTGGGCTGCACCAGCATCGCAAGACGGGCGATAAATTTCTTCTACTAATTGGTCGGTGACAGCGCTTTTGTCTAAATAAACTCTTTCTAAAGTTTGGCGAATTACCCAAGGTTGGCGCACGTATTGAAATAATATTAACCGCGCCAATGGTTGCCCAAATATCCATTTAGCCGCCTCGCCTAGAAACTTTTGCCACACTTCCGGTTGTTTGGGTGGTTGTACCTCTGCTTGCAAAGGATCGGGTTCATCTGATGACTCATCGGCGGAAAATGGCCCCGCACTATTAAGTAATACTACTCCTAAAGCGGCTTCTGGGCGCTGGGCTGCTACACACAAACAAGCATAGCCACCGAGAGAATTTCCGGCTAACACCGTTGGTTGACCAATAACTTCGGTAATAAAATCATTTAGTTGATCTCGCCACAATTCGGCGCTGTAAGCCATTTCAGGTTTTGCCGAACGTCCAAAACCCAGTAAGTCAATTGCCCATACTTCAAAGTCTAATTGCAATTGAGCGATATTTTTACGCCAGTGGTCTGTAGAAGCACCAAACCCATGCACGAGTAATAAAGGTGGGCGTTGTTGCTTTTCTCCCGCTTTGACATAATAAATTGACTGTCCGCGCCACTGCCAATATTTACCAGGAGTTGGAGTAGTAGAAACGGCTGGTGTTACCTGCATGATTTAATTATAAATAATGTTAAGTTACTTTAATAATTCTAACGAGCAAGCGTTAGGTACAGCAGGGAGTATGTCGCAAATAATTACCGGAAAAACTAAACTATTGGGCGTAATTGGGCATCCTATCGAACATTCCCTATCGCCAATTATGCACAATGCCGCGATCGCACACTTGGGTTTAGATTACGTCTATCTACCTTTACCAGTGCATCCAGACAATTTACAAGCGGCAATTTCTGGGTTTGCGGCGATAGATTTAGGGGGTTTTAATATCACAATTCCTCATAAACAAGCAATTAAGCCTTTAATCGCGGAAATATCACCCACAGCTAAAGCAATTGGCGCTATCAATACAGTTTGGAGGACAAGTAGCGGTACTTGGGCGGGTACAAATACCGATGTAGAAGGTTTTATTGCGCCTTTGCATTACAACCAAGATTGGAGTCAAAAAACCGCCGTAGTTTTAGGCAATGGTGGCGCAGCACGGGCTGTAGTAGCAGGTTGCGCCCAATTAGGCTTTGGGGAAACTTACGTAGTTGGGAGAAATGCCACAAAGTTAGCCGAATTTATTGCTAGTTGGGATTCACTAGCTACAAAGTTATTAGTCCGTACTTGGGATAAATTACCCCTATTAATTCCCCAAGCACAGGTAATTATCAATACAACTCCTATTGGGATGTATCCCAACGTTACCCAGTCGCCTTTGAGTGATGAAGAAATGGCATTATTACGGGCGGATGCGATCGCCTATGACTTAATTTACACTCCTCGTCCTACCAAGTTTTTACAACAGGCAAAAGCAAGAGGTGCGACGGCTATTGATGGCTTAGAAATGCTTGTACAACAAGGGGCGGCTGCTTTGACAATTTGGTTGCAGCAACCTGTACCTGTCGATATCATGCGTCAGTCGTTGCAAAATCATCTCAGTAAATATAAATAGGTCAAAGTTTAAAACTTTCCATAGTTTTAGAAAATAACGTTTAAATTGTGCTGATTTCCAGTATCGTTGGGCATAGTCTTTAAGACTAGCTGTAGCTAATTCTAGTTTTGGCTACAGTGTGGTATCTACTTTTAAGCAAATTTGCCCATGCGATCGCGCCCTACCCCTGAAGATCAAAATTTATCGAACCCCACCGTCGCCTATGCGCCCTCTGTACCTGTTTCGGTGTACAAAGAATTAGCAATAGAATTGCAAGCATCCAAGGCGCTATCGGAGGCTTTAAATGCTCAAAATCAGCAATTGCTTAGACAAAATAATCAACTGCAACAAGAACTCGACAAAGCCATATCAGTTTTGTATTGGCGACAGATAAATAAAGCTTCTAATCGTCCTTTTTCGCAGACGCAAGCCGTTAACCGTAATTCGCCGTCATCACCCGCAGGATCGTTACCCTTTCTTGCCAAGCAAGCTAAGGCTGCATTTCCCGAAATCAC
>CAJQOK010000442.1 GCA_905479905.1 uncultured Aliterella sp. | reverse complement strand
CATGACAACTTCTGTTCTTTCAAATACCACAACTAAAACCTGGACTTGGCAAGGTTTCCCCATTTGCTACCAAGCTCAAGGAGACACTGGCCCGGCGGTAGTGCTAATTCATGGCTTTGGCGCTTCATGGTGGCATTGGCGGCATAATATACCTGCATTGGCGCAATTTTCTCGCGTGTATGCGATCGATTTAATTGGTTTTGGCGCATCTGCAAAGCCAATTCCTGGCGAACTCAAACCGGGCGAACAAGTAACCTACTCCTTTGAAACTTGGGGACGACAAATTGCAGATTTTTGTACTGAAGTTGTTGGCGAACCAGTTTTTTTAGTTGGCAATTCCATCGGTTGTATTGCCGCCATGCAAGCTTCTATATACGCCCCAGATACAACTTTGGGAGTTGCTTTACTCAACTGTTCGTTACGACTACTGCACGATCGCAAACGTCAATCTTTACCTTGGTATCGTCGTTTTGGCGCGCCTTTAGTTCAAAAACTTTTATCAATTAAACCTATCAGTCAGTTTTTTTTCAATCAAATTGCCAAAACTTCGACAGTACGCAAGATTTTATTACAAGCTTACGCTCAAAAAGAAGCTGTAACCGACGAATTAGTAGATATTATGATGGCTCCAGCCAGCGATCCTGGCGCATTAGCCGTATTTGTTGCCTTCACTGCTTACGGACAAGGCCCTTTGCCCGAAGACCTATTAGAGGTGCTGCCATGCCCAGCTATTATGCTGTGGGGAACTGCTGACCCTTGGGAACCCGTAGAATTAGGGCGAGAATTAGCCAAGTTTCCCCAAGTTCAAAAGTTTATCCCCATTGAAGGCGTAGGGCATTGTCCCCAAGACGAAGCACCAGAATTAGTCAATCCGATTTTGGAAGCGTGGATTAAGGAAAATTCGGCGTTGCTGAAAGTATGATGACTTTTCCTTTCTGCAATCCTGTTTCCTCTTACCAATTACCAATTACCAATTACCAATTCCCAATTCCCAATTCCCAATGAATTTATTGCTCAATTTGTTTAAGCCTTTTTAGCCAATCTTGTCCTAATTGAATTGTGATGTCAGATTGGAGATTGCCTGTACTTTCGACCCGCACCTCTCCAACATTTAGCGCTTGACGAATGGTTTGAGCGCTATTACCATCGCCTTGCTGGGCGACAATATGAGTTATATCTAAGGGTTCGCTCCAGCGTCTAGCAACATACACGTTGCGATAGCCAGCTTCGGAGAGCGAATTTACCAGCGATTGGACGGCGGTATCATTCCCGGTACTATCTTGAATTGCTACCCTTAACCTTGCTGGGTCAACTACTGCTTGCATACCCTCGGTTGGCACATTAAAATACTGCGTCATCATCGCCGCAATGCGGTCTTTATCTGGTAGCCAGTAACTAGCGCTGTATTCTCCAGGTTCGCTAAAACGTCCCGGTACTAACAACATCTGAGCATCGGCGCGTTTTGTCTGTACGCCAAAACCCACTAATGCCATTAATTCTTGGATAGTCAAATTAGTATCAATGTGCGACTTTATCACCTCTAGAATCTTGGGAACTCGCGTTACGACAGTAGGATTTAGCGCCTGTTCCATTAAAGAGCGCATCAATATTTGCTGGCGTTGAATGCGCCCAATATCGCCATTTTCGTCATAACGAAAGCGCAGAAATTGTAAGGCTTGGTCGCCATTAAGATGCTGCTTTCCGGCTTTAAGATTGATGTATAAGTGCTGGCTATCGTCTTGATACTTCATATCTTTGGGAACGTAAACCGTTACGCCACCTAAAGCATCGACTAGCTTTTCTATCCCTTGCACGTTAATTCTAATATAACGATCAATGGGTGCGCCGTTTAATAGTTCGCTAGTAGCAGTCGCGCTAAGAGCGGGGCCCCCACGATAGTTTGCCGAATTTATCTTATTAAATTTGTATCCTTCAACTTCCACGCGCGTATCTCTAGGAATTGAGAGTGCGGCTAATTTTTTGGTTGCTGGGTCAAAGCGCAACAACAACATTGTGTCAGACAGCCCCTCAAAGGAGTTAATCGTGGCATGGTAGCCTAATTTATCGCTTCCGGTGGGAGGGTTGCTAACGTCTGACGTAAGGACTTTTACACCCAAAACTAAGATATTTACGGGGCGAGTTAGTTCCGAAAGCTTGAGACTTCCGCGAGAGATGCGATCGCCTTTGCCAAATATAGCTTCTTGTTCGGGGCTAAGTTCTGCTTGCATCAAAGGCGTACTTGATAGTGACACTGCCAGCAGCGCTCCGGCGGTGGCAGAAGCCATAGCAACACCTGTTAAACCTGCCCAAAACCACAACCAACGCCCAGTCTGAGAACGAGAGGATTTTTTAATAACTTTTGCTGTATTTATTGAAGGCGATTTTCGCTCTGAATGTTTTTGAACTGCCACAGACTTCCTCACACTTAAATTAAACCAAAAAATAATTGCCCTTAACTGATTGCAGCATTTAGCCAGTAATTATTAGCTAAATGGATTAAATATGCAATCTCTATCCGTGAACTCTATTATTTGACGGATGGGTTCAAGAAAAGTGTACTCGATTGTATTTGACTGGCAAAGGGCATTTTTACGGAAAGTGCCACAGTAGCAATTAATTTTTTGTCTTTTCCTCAACCAAATACTTATCTACTTGTCTTGCCAAAAGGCTAAACCCTGGCACTCGCAAAGGTTTACGCTGATATAGGCGAATCATTAACATCATACTGACTAAAAAATAGCCAGAAGTTAGGAAAGTATTTAAGATCAAAAGCCGCAACGATAAATATTCTGAAGCTTCTGCTCCCATCCCTAGTAATAAATAACCGATTAACCAACTACTTGCTAAGGTTACAGACAAACGACTAACTTTTAATTGTTCCGTTTTAAAAGAGGAATTTTCAGATTTGTTACCCTGGTAGAGCGTCCATAAAGATGGAAAAAAGCCCAGTACAGGGATTAAATAGAAAAATAGCTGTAAATGATTGAGGTCGTAATTCTCTGTAGGGTCAACATTTTTCATATTTCCGGCAACAATCCTGAAGTGGGGGGATGAGTTTAGTAGATGAATTTAGAGATAATGATAACTGCTTAAGCAAATTCAATCGTGTTTTATCCGGCAGTAGGCAAATGCAGAAACGCATAATACTTGGATGGTGGCAAGGAATGAGTCTGGGAGGGCGGTTGACGGCGATCGCTCTTGTCGCTCCCCTCATCGTACTCAATGCTTGGGCAGTTGCTTCGATTTTCAATTATTTCAACTCGCTAATTGTAATTTTGGTAGCCGCTTCGCTACTGGCATTTTTGCTTAATTATCCGGTGATGTGGATGGAAAGCAAAGGAGCCAAGCGCGAACAAGTTTCTATTTTGGTGTTTTTGGCAGCTTTATCGATTCTGCTGGCTTTGGGTGTAACTTTAGTTCCTTTGGTGCTTACTCAAGCTCAACAGTTGGTAATTCGCTTGCCAGAATGGATTGATTCGGGACGTTATCAGTTACTACTATTAAATCAATGGGCGGATACTCAGGGGTTTCCTCTCAACCTTGATGCGCTGCTAGTGCAAATCAACGATCGCCTCAAAGGACAACTGCAACAAATCGCCTCTCAAGTATTAAATCTAGCTGTACTCACTGTTACTAGCTTGCTAGACTTTGTTCTGACAATGGTTTTAGCTTTTTATCTTTTACAGCATGGCGATAGCTTGTGGCAAAGTTTAATCGAATGGCTCCCCGCTAAAATTCGCCAACCGTTTTCGCAAACTTTACGGCTGAGTTTTCAAAATTTCTTTATCGGACAGCTTATTTTTGGTACTTGTATGGCTTTTGCCTTAATTCCTACCTTTTTATGGCTAAAAGTTCCTTTTGGGCTACTCTTTGGCTTGAGTATCGGGATTATGGCGCTGATTCCTTTTGGGGGAACAGTGGGAATTATTGTTACTACTTTATTAGTCGCATTACAAGATTTTTGGTTGGGCTCAAGGGTATTGATGGCGGCAATAATTGTCCAACAAATTCTCGAAAACTTAGTTGCGCCCCGGATTTTGGGTAGTGTTACAGGTCTAAATCCGGTGTGGATACTGGTATCGGTTTTGACGGGGGCGCGGGTTGGGGGATTGTTGGGGGTAATTGTGGCTGTACCTACGGCTGTGGTAATTAAGACTGCGTTGAGAGCCGTGCGCGGACAGACTAATACGGCGGAAAACTTAGGGACAAGTCAATTAGAATTAGAAAATAGTGATGTATCTAAAACTACCGTTGAAGTTGTACCACAATAAGTTAAAGGCGATCGCGCCATTGCTGTTCTAAGGAAGATGGAGGGGTAGTAAATAAAACTGTAGAGGTATTAAGCTTTGAGTATCCAGCCATCGAAAAGCCTAGCATTACCACACTAGCGGCGGATAGGGCGTACCGTCTACCTAAGCGAATCGCATAGCGTCGAAGCTGAAAACTTGACTTAGGACTAGACTCTTGCTGATTCATAAGTACCTTGGGGCTTTAGTAAATCAAGATTTAGTTTACGAGCGTTAAGGTTTTACTATGACACTGTTAATCAGGCGATCGCGCCTTAGTTACTATTTTGGTAACAGGAATTAGTTATTTTGTCCACCAAGCTAGAGCGTAAGGCTGAGTTGCTTGATTGACTTTTTGGGAAAATTGGACGCGGATTTTGTATTTACCAGTGCGGGGAACAGGGCAAAAAATATGTTCTACACTATCAACTTCACTAATAGACGTACAGAGACTACTAGATGGGTTGTTGGATTCGGTGCTAACTAGATAAAGGTCTAAGTTATTTAATCCTTGATCGTTAAAAGTCTCCCCGACATCATACTGCTGGTTTTTATTAGCATCGTTTAATTCTACCAATCGATTCCAAGCTAGAGTCACCGATACAAAACCCCCTTGTACTAAAGGTTTAGCTAATAAGTATTCCTGCATTGAATTGGCGCTAACTAAACCATAATCCCAGCCAATCGCCGGAACTACTGCCGTAGGTTTCCATTCTCCCGGACTAAATTGCCCGTAGGCGCGAAAAGCATTTAATTGACCAGTTCCCATTTGCGCGTGGAGGGGAATTTTGGGGTCGGTGTAAGCATCCGAAGCCGTCCAATCTTGATTTTGCTTATCGATAATTGTTTTAGTCATACCTAAGCGCAAAGATGCAACGGTATCAAGCAGTTTATCAGCAGAATTTAGCATCACAGCTTTCATGACTTCTTGACGACGAGCGTTCAAACTCCAATTATTTTTTTTGGCGCGCAACTGTCTGTCGCCGTATTCTTGTAATAAAGCTACTGTGGCGGTGACGTGGGGAGCAGCGAAACTCGTACCACTTACTTTCGTAACTTTGCCGTTGGGGTTGAGTAAAGAAATATTGCTTCCTGGGGCGACTAAACCAATAGCACGACGGATGCCTAGGTTTACTTCTTTGCCATTCAATCTCCCTTCTAAGCCAACTTTGACATCGCTCAAATTAGAGACATCTACTTTGTTAAAAATCCCGTCTCTACGGCTGCTAAAAGCGACATTAATACCGTTGTAATTGTCTGTAGGGATAGGTATACCCCCTTTCCCTTGGTTGCCTGCGATCGCATATAAAACATTGTGAAAGCGGCTAGACCAATCGATACACTGAGTTAATAAAGCTTTGCCATCTAAACGAGCGTTAATACGCGGATCGCGTTCTAAAGTTTCCCCAAAGCTAAAATTTATCGCTCTGACATCGCCGCTATTTTGCATTGCTACGTGCTGCGCGGACAAACATTCCTCCGGTTGTCCGCCAGTTTTTAATGAGCCAACCGCCCCCGAATATAGCCTAGCTCCTGGTGCTACACCGCGAATAGCTTTATCTGAGCTAATCATCACGCTGGCAACGTTTTGGGCGTGGGGATCTAAGTTACTATTTGCTTTTGCGGGGCGATCGCGTAAAAATACTCCAGCAAGGGCGATCGCTCGTCCCGACACTGCTTTATCTAAACCATACTGTCCGGGACGACCAATTTCTACTTGACCAATACTAATTTTGCGCCCAATTAAGTCGTAAGGTAATTGGTGCAAACGCAACGCATCGATCCCTGCTTCGCCAATAGATGTAGTTTGTAGCGCCAAAACTGGACTACCTAACCCAAGCGCACTCAATCCCCCAATCGTCCACGCCAATTGTTTTATCATCTGCTGTCAAAAAAGCCTTTGCACCCAGGCACTTTATTTTAGTTGTTTTTAGATGATGAATAGCAATGTCCCCCGATGTTAAAATGGTTAACAATCGAGGACTTAGGAGAACTAATCTATGACTAATACGCCATCATCCAAGCAGATTGTAATTGCTCCATCTATCCTATCTGCTGATTTTAGCCGTTTGGGAGACGAAATTAGGGCTATTGATGCCGCCGGAGCCGATTGGATTCACGTTGATGTCATGGATGGTCGATTTGTCCCCAATATTACCATCGGGCCATTAATTGTTGAGGCTATTCGTCCGGTGACTACAAAGCCTTTAGATGTCCACTTAATGATTGTGGAACCAGAGAAGTATGTAGAAGATTTTGCCAAAGCTGGAGCCGATCATATCTACATTCACGCCGAACACAATGCGTCTCCGCACTTACACAGAACTTTGGGACAAATCAAAGAACTCGGTAAAAAAGCAGGAGTTGTACTCAATCCCGGTTCACCACTAGAGTTGATTGATTACGTTTTGGAATTATGCGATTTAGTGCTAATTATGAGCGTCAACCCAGGGTTTGGCGGTCAAAGCTTTATTCCTGGCGTACTTCCCAAAATTCGCAAACTCCGCGCTATGTGTGACGAGCGTGGTTTAGATCCTTGGATTGAAGTAGATGGCGGTCTAAAGATTAATAATACTTGGCAAGTTATCGAAGCGGGTGCAAATGCGATCGTTGCAGGTTCGGCGGTATTTAATGCGCCCGATTATGCTGAAGCTATTAAGGGTATTCGCAATAGCAAACGTCCTTCCCCAGAACTTGCAGCAGTTTAAAGGATACTTGCACTTTTCATTCAAATCTCCCCAAAAAAGGAAGAATGTAAACTATTCTCCCCCTTTACCATCAGTTGATAGCATCCCCAATTAAAAAATATTCTCCCCCCTTTTTTCAAGGGGGGTTAGGGGGATCTCTAAATCCCTAGCAATAAGTCCGCCAAGATCGCATATCTTGGCGGACTTAATTTATTTTATTCAATTACTGATGACGGCGATCGCCTAACCATTTTGCAGCCGCAATTCCAACTACCGCAGCTACTAAGGGATTGCTCAAAAACTTAATTACCCCAGGCTTCTCGGCTAATACTTCTTGGAAAATATCAGGGTGATTGTGGTAAGCAAAAGATGCCAACTTAGTTACGTCATCCACATTCATCTTGCTGGCGTGGTGAGTAGTAAGACCTAACTGTTGCTCTAATTCGCGGTCTTTCAAGCCTCTTTTCTCCAAATGCTTGAAAAAGGCTTTGGCTACATCATCGCGCTCATTGGGCTTGATTTGAGCGATCGCTTTTTGCAATTCTGGCTCTAATTGTCCGGGAGGGATGCGATCGTGATGCAAAGATTGCCCAAATAATTGACGGCGTTCTTCATGAGATGAACGATTTGCAAAATCATCAAAGTTTTCATACTGCAATTCCGAACCCATATCCGCATCGCCTAAACTTTCTGTAGTTCCTTGTGCCAAATCGTTCATGATTTGACGTTTATACTGATCGCTACTACTCATTTAATTTATTCTCCTTTTGTTTATCAATAACTGCTGATTGTTGTCAAACTTACAATCTTTGACAACTTATTTGTATTCAACCTGATTAGATTGAACGTCATACTTTGCAGTCAAAATCAATTTCTTATCTGGGGCATACATCAAAACTGTTAAGTCTTGATTGGGGAAGTTTTTATGAAATCCTTGAGCTAAAGATTTGGCTAAAGGTTTTACTTCTGTAGGGCTAACTTGGGGAGTAACTACAACTCCCAGTTTGTTGTTGTCGCGCACGTAAGCATCTTTAACTAATCCTTTGCTTTTGCTGACAACCCAGTTACCAAAGTCTTGTCCACCTGCGCTATTTCCTCTTTCTAGTTGCCCGTAATTGCTACTGCTACTTGCGGCGGGTAAGGTTGGCGACTTTGCTTGAACAGCGCCATTACAAGCTACTGTTGTTGTTAGTACCAATACCAAGACTAACGCTGTTAAAATTCTGCGTAGTTGCTTAATCATGCTGAATTTACTTTGTTTCTATTTTTACAAATTGTGCGCGGAACATTAGTCTAATGTTCCGCT
>CAJQOK010000441.1 GCA_905479905.1 uncultured Aliterella sp. | reverse complement strand
GGAATCCGTAAGTTTAAAGCCGGAGCAACTTGGGCAACAAGTTGACTTTCTTTCTCCACAACGGGTTCAGGAGTCGAAATTGGCGGAGCGGGGTTAAGAACTTGACTACGCTGTTCCCGCAATTGAGCAATTTCTTTAGTGACTGTTGCTAAAAGTATCTGTGCTTTGGCGTTCTGTGCTTGTTCAACGTTCGAGGCTGAGGCGATTAGCCATTCTAGATTTAGAGTTTGCCCCAATAAAGTACATTCTTCTACAAAACCCGTTAACCCTTGTTTGAGCAATGCTATTTGGATCGGCGCGATCAGTAATTTCTCAATTCTTTGCAGACATTCCTCTAAATCAATCTCTAAAACCGTTTTGAGGATAAAAGGATTAATCGCCATCGATTCAAAAGCTGTATCCTCTTGACGGGGAGCTAATTCTTGCAAAAACCCTTCCAGAGCGATCGCAATGGGTAAAGTAGATTCTGACCCCTCTACCGCGTCGGGATTGCTAACAGCTTGAGCGACTAACTCTTTAACTTGCTCTATACCAATAAATAACAGTTCGTAAGCTGTATCTATTTGAGATGCTGCCCGACCATCGTTTAGCGCTTCTAGCAAGTCTTCTAGCTTGTGAGCGAGTTTGTGTAAAACTGGAATTTCGGCAATTCCCGCGCCCCCTTTAATGGAGTGCGCCGCCCTCATTAGTACCGTATATTCTTGCTCAATTTCTTCAAGCTTTACACTACCTGGACTACGGGCAAAAGCTACTAACTTTTGCATTCCTTGCTCTAGCATCACTAAATAATCAGGCGCATCCTCGTACAAAAAGCAAGAACGAGCTTCAAGCAAAATTGCTTTTAAACTAGCAGTATCTAGTACCATTTATTTTTCTACCTTGCTTAAAATGTAATGATTTTTCCTTTTTGCAACTCTCCTCCTTCCTACCGCATTGGGAATTACCAATTACCCATTACCCATTACCTATTTTTCTACCTGAAACCGAGCTACAGAGTTTTGCAGTTCTTCAGCAACGCCGACTAATTGCTTCAAGGATACCGATACAGCTTCTGATTCCTGGGAATTATTTAGAGCGATCGCGGCGACTTCGTGCATAGTTTTGTTGACACTTTGAGAAGCGATCGTCTGAGAAACGGTACTTGCAGAAATCGACTGTAATAGTTGGTCAATGGTGTTGCTAATATTAGCTAGTCCTGCCAAAGTTAGCTTAGTTTTGCCCACCAATTGAGTTCCGGTGACAACTTGAGTTGTACTATTTTCCATTGTTTGCAATACTTCGGCGGTTTCAAGTTGAATTGTGCCAACTAATTGCTCAATTTCTTTGGTTGAATCAGTAACTCGTTCCGCCAAGCGTCTAACTTCGTCGGCTACTACGCGGAAACCTTGCCCATGTTCTCCGGCGCGGGCAGCTTCAATAGAGGCATTAAACGCTAATAGGTTCGTTTTTTCCGAAATTCCCGAAATAATGCTCACCACTTTAGAAATCTCTTGCGATGACTCCGCTAGGCGTTTAACTTTTTTTGAAGTTTCGGCGACGCTAGAACGAATATTTTGGATGCTACCTACAGTTAAATCCATAGTCTCACCACCCTCTTTAGCGGCTTCTACAGCCTCACGAGCGATCGCGGCGGCTTTTTGAGCAGAATCGGCTACCGATTGAATTGATAGCCCAATTTCTTCTACCGAGTTGAGGGCTTGATTAACTGCCTGGGCTTGAGTTGTAGCTTCTGTAGAGAGTTTGCCTACTGAGGCTTCGCTACTAAAGGTAGAGGCTTGTACTTGGCTGCTGGCAGCTTTTACTTGGGTAACAATTTCTCTCAAACTGCGAATTGTAGCGTTAAAAGCATCGGCAATAGACCCCATTGCCCCTTCATCTACTTTCGCCTTAATGGTTAAATCTCCTTGTTGAGCATCTTCAATATCTAGCAAAAAGGCAATAACTCCTTGTTGCAAACGTTCTTTTTCTTGCCGTTGAAAGTCTGCTTCGGCTTGGCGGATATTAGATTGGTCTTCTAAAGCAGTAGCTGACGCATTAACACTATCTGCCATTTGGTTGAAAGTCATGGCTAATTGTCCGACTTCATCGGTGGCAAAAATTTCGGCTCTTGCTGTGCGATTTCCTAAAGCAAATTCCTGCGCTGTCTGCTGCAAGTTTTCAATCGGTTTAGGAATAGCTCGTCTTAAAACTATTGCCCAAGCTGTGATTAAAACTATTGCCAGCAGCAGTACAGCTAATTCTTGCCATAAACTTTGATTTAGTAAGTCGTTAAGGGCGTTTTCGGGTGTGCCTCTAACTAAAATTGCCACCGCCTCCTCTGGGACATTAGGAATCGTTACCGCCCCTTCTGCTGTCTCTCTTGTAAGGTTTGGTAAGGTTCTAGCCGCTAACGTATAGGTTTGATTGCCGACAAGCGATCGCTTTGTGACTGATTCTCCTTTGGCAGCGATCGCATCTTCTAGTAGTTTCGTATCTGGTAATAATACCTGTGATTGAGCTTGTTCCAAGTTCTTGCCGACTCCTCGATCTATTGAGGTTGCCATAGCAAATTCTCCCGTAGGTTTATGGGAGTAAATAGCACTATAGCCACCGCCAATGGCTTTTAATGTGCCTTTAACTATCGGCAATTTTCCATTTACAATATCTCCCGAAACCAAAGCCCCAATAATCTGTTTGCTCACAGGATCTTTTACTGCCGTTACTGTATAACGAATTAAAGCATCTTGATTTGTAAAACC
>CAJQOK010000440.1 GCA_905479905.1 uncultured Aliterella sp. | reverse complement strand
TATGGTTTTGGGAAAGTAATAGTTTTACTTTGTATTGCTTGAATGAGGGAAATTATCAAATTGTAGCTAGAAGTCGATTTTTGCCGCAATTAGATTTAAGTTTATTAGCTGGTTATGTAAGCTCTCCTGAACCAATGGATGCAGTTATTGAGTTTCAGCAAAAGATTCGGGAGCAGATTCAAAAATTATAGGAGCGATCTCATACATCGCTCCTACTTTATTTTTACTTAGTAGGACGTAAGTTGAGCAACTCTTGAGGAGAAGCCAACATATCAATCGCCACAAAGAAAATTTTGTTTTCAGGATTGATTAAAAAGCGCCAAGAAATATTCATCCCGACATTGACACCAAACCAAGGAGTTTGAACTACACCCGTTACCTTGACTTGCTTAGAGCCATCTGGGGTTTTTTCGGAGATACCTTGTTGGGGCATCATATTGAGTCCTTGGGCTTCTTCACGCATATATTTTGCGATCGCCTCACGTCCTACAATTGGCTTTTGGAAAGGTGGCTGCAATGCACCATCGGTTGTAAACAATTCCACAGCGCTCTTAAAGTCATCAGCGTTCATTGCAGCAACGTAGCTCGATACCGCAGGCTCGTTAATGCCATCAATTGAAATTGCAGTAGGTGCGGGAGCATCGCGCTCAAACATGGGTTCAGCAGCTTGAGGTTCGCTCCTAGAGGCTGCTGTTGTATCAAATCCCATATCTACTACAGTATTGCGAAGTACAGTAATTTGCTGTCCAGCATCAATTTTTTTGATAGCATCTAGCACTATCTGCACGCCGGGAGACATTTGATAGCCTGTAGGTACAGGGGTTACTAACCCTTGCTTCATTAATTCCCCTAGTTCATACCAAAAAGCCAACTTAGTATTGACGCTAAAGTAGCCATAGGTACGGCTCATAGGTGTATCGGCGCGTGTAGCTAGTTCGCGCATTACCTGCATTTGATCTTCGTTAGACTTTTCCTGAATATCTTTAAGCATCCGCTCGGCAAATTGCAGACGGGCGGCTCCAGGAGCGGCGGGAGTAATGGTTTTGCCCATTTCGGTGTAGGCGTACCACAACAATGCTAGGCGATCGTCTACGCTCAGTTGGTCGAATAGAGCGATGATAGCTGGAATTTGACTAGGAACTTGAGTGCTTGAAAATATATTTTGAGCGGACTCAATTGTATAAGTCATGATTGAAACTCCAGAATTACTAACTACTTTGAAAGTTTACAAGGAAAGCTGTTTGACTTAAAATTCGTGTCAAATTTGGACTTCTTAACCTGTAATTTTGCGGCTAAAAAGTCTGTTGATTTGTAGCTTACAGCAAAGGTGTTTGCTAAACGTAAAAAGCGCGATCGCGCAAGCACGCACGCAGGGCTTCGCGCCAGCTATGTAAATGAATGTATCCTAACTAATAATTTTTGTAAAGCTTTTTAACTTTTGTTTCTCGAATCTCGATTTATAAGGTAATGGTTATGCACTCAATAAAATATTTATATAGCTAAACTCCGTTAATTGAGGCAAAATATGCGTAGCAGTCAACCTGCAAAGCATAGCCGTCAAACTTAGTTTAAAATCTAAGTAAGCTTGCTAAAAAACTTAGAAGCTTATGTATAAATATTCACTTAAATTTCTCGCTATCTTTGCCAAATTTATTAGCTGGAACTGAGCCGCCAATACCTTGTAAAACACCGCGTCCAATCAAGCCTATAGCTCTACCAACTACTTGTGTAAGGACGTAAACAATACCACTACCTAAAAATGCAACGGCTCCTCGCAATCGTGGAGAAATCGCATCTCTAAATTCTAGAGCTAATGTCACTACTAAACGAATACCAGTAAGCTGCTTTAATTCTTGGTTTCGCGGTGCATAAATTGATACTTTGGCAATTCCTCTACTAGCAAGCACAAATAACTCATAACGACTTTCAAACATTAATCTTGGCTCAATAATATATTTTTCTAGGCGATATTTCCAAGATAAATTATTTCTAAATCGCTCTATTTCACGAGTAGAAATTAAGTTAGTATTGTAAAAGTTTTGTTTAATTACTTCTACATCTCCTAACTTATTTAGTAACGGTTGAATTACAGCGTTAGCTAATTGAATTAGTAAGTTTTGTAAAAGTATTTCTGCTCTTGCCATTGCTTCAGGAGTGGGAGCAGAATAAGGAACATTGTCAATAATTAGAGGTGTAGAAAACAAAAAGTAAGAAAAAAGATTTCGCACCAAAGGAATTTTCGGCAATATTTCAGTTTTTACAACGTCCGCGTCTTCCAACAAAAAGTTAGCAATTTCTATATTTTGCTCGTTTGATTGAATAGTTGAATACTTGCCAAAAAAATCTATTGTTGCAGCTTGCCATAAATCTATTAAAATTACTTCTCGCATTTTTGGCAATTGCTCTATCTGTACTTGAGCCGTGCTTAATTGAATAATAATTGCTTCAATTTCTCCTAAAACTATCTCTAGCAATTCTCGCTTTTTATCTACTCTTAAAACATCGAGTTCTAGCGGTATATCGGTTAAATTATCTAAGCTAAATTGCAATTTATCCCGGACTGAAACAAAGATATTAGGTGACGATTCGAGTATGCTTTGATTGTTTGATACTAAATAACTTTGTTTAACTTGTAACTTCCCACTGTCTATAAGTTGAGGATAAGCGCCATTATTAATAATAGTTCCTCGTGGCTTTAATAGCCTATTAACCAACCAACGAGAGACTAATAATTCTCTCCTATGTCCGGCAAATATAGCTTTTTCTAATACTGTTAATCCGGGAAACTGTAACTGTGTGTTTACTTCCTGTAAAGTCCCGTCAATTTGCTGCAATCCAGACAATCTCAGCTTTTCTTTAACTGTACTAAAGATGTTAGTTGGTATTGACCAAGAAAATTGTCTATTTGCTACTTGTCTAATAATAACTATTAGCTCAGAAATAGATGTGTCTTTAAAACAATAACCATCGATACCTACAGCTTTTGCTATAGATAACTGCGTAGGCTCTCTAACTGTGCTAATTAGTAATATAGGTAAGTTAGGATATAAAAACTTTATTTGCTTGC
>CAJQOK010000439.1 GCA_905479905.1 uncultured Aliterella sp. | reverse complement strand
CAAAAAGTTACAGTCAAAAAGCAGCCTACGACACAATTTTATCTCAAGTTTTTTAGTTTGTTTCTACTTACCGCCAGCCAGCAACGATAATTACCGACAAATAAATATTTTAATTAATTTATATGCAAACTAATCATCGTTGCTGGTGGAAAAGATTGGGCTTGGAAATATTAGCAGCAATTACCTTTTATACCTGCATTCCTATACCCATTAATAACTTAGAGTTTCAGCGCGTAGCTTGCTATGCCCCGCTAGTTGGACTAATTATTGGTGGGATTTTGGGGCTAGTAGACCTGGGACTATCTTTAATTGGGATGCCCCTATTAACCAGTAGTGCTTTAGTAATTGGTTTTTGGGTTGTTTTAACCGGAGGGCTGCATTTAGACGGGGTAATGGATGCGGCAGATGGACTAGCTGTACAAGATCCGCAAAAAAGGTTAGAGGTGATGGTAGATAGCGCTACTGGGGCTTTTGGGGCAATGAGTGCGATCGCCCTCTTATTACTAAAAACGGCGGCTTTAACAGACTTGCATAGTCCCCACTGGTTAGGATTGATGGTGGTGTGTGGTTGGGGAAGATGGGGACAACAAATTGCGATCGCCTTTTATCCTTATCTCAAACCCACAGGTAAAGGTAAATTTCACTCTAAAGCTATTACTTCTTACTGGGATTTATTACCAGGATTGATATTAATGCTAAGTATTAGCGCCCTAGCCGTTTTGCTAGATGAAACTCTTTTTAAGTTAGCTTTATTTACAGTTGTGGGGGGCAGTGCGATCGCGCATTTAACAAGTGCATGGTTTTATTACAAGCTCGGTGGTCATACAGGTGACACCTACGGGGCTGTTGTAGAATGGACAGAAGCCTTTTTATTGTGCGTGTTAACTCTTGCGTAAAATTTGCCTTCAAGCTGGGCGCAGGCGACTAACTTTGAGCTTAAAATTTCCTACTCCCGTCTCTCCAAAAGCCCGAACTCGCACTACATAAGTTCCGGTGGTGGCAATCCGGGTAAATAGTAAAGCATTAGTTGTACCGTCTGGCCCATCGTCATTTTCAGAGATAGTGGCTCCATCGGTCGATAGTAGCGTCAGCATGGCATCAAAACTATCAGAAGTTAGATCGATAGCCACATTGTCACCTTTATTAAGCTTGACTAAGTAATCGCGGGCAAATCCCCCCATTCCTGTCGGGATATCATTTTCTGTCAGCTTGTCTACAATTTCATTACTAGGCGGTAAAGCCACCGGATTATATAACTTGGTTTGAGCTATTGCCGAGTACGCTATACCAATACTAAGAGTTAGTAAGGTAGAAGGAATTATTAGTAGATGCTTTAACTTAATTAATGAAGCTTTAACGACCATTCACCGTTGCTCAAATATAACTCAAGCTTTATTATGCCTTTGGCTAGTAGCGATCGCTACTAGCCCGGCTACAGCAATTCCTTTTTGTTGTAATACTTTGGCTGCAAAGCGTGCGGTTGTTCCAGTTGTGTAAATATCGTCTATTAGCAATACGGGTTTAACTGGGCGGTGACTACAAAATTCGGATCCTAATGCAAAAGCCCTGTTTAAGTTTTCTTGGCGCTGCTGGGGAGATAAATTAAATTGCGCGGCGGTATCTTTTTGGCGGGTTAAACCTAATTCGTGCAGTTTTAAACCCGTAACACTGCAAAAACTTTGAGCTATTAGTTCTGCTTGGTTGTAGCCGCGTTGTTTGTGTTTGTTAGCGTGTAAAGGAATTGGGACAACGATTACTTGAGAAGTAGCAAAGGAGGAATTTAACCATTCTTGCGCTAACCAATTTCCCAAAGGACGAGCAATTGTTGGTTTATTTTCGTATTTGAGAGATGAAATTGCGCGTTTGAGCGTACCTTGATAATTTCCCCACGCAAATATCGGTAATTGCTGCTTCTCGAGATCGTGGGGGCGAGTTAATTGACATTTTTGCAATTGTCTGGTGCAGTCAAGGCAAAATTCTGTAGTAGTTGAGCGATCGCATAGCGGACAACGGCGCTCTAAAAATAAGTTTAATAATCCTTGGATATTTCTAGTCCAACTTGACATTACTAATTGCCCACTTGCAGCCCCTTAATTTTTTCTAAAAAAAGGTGTTGTACTATTTGTACAACACCTAAAAGTAAAAGATTGAGTTTTACATTTTGCCTTTTTGCATTACTTCTTGCAGGTGGTGACGAATTTCCTCGGCTTGCTGCATATCTTGCTGCTGCAACTTCTTAAACAGTTCCACGCAGGGTTGCGATTGCATTTTTTCAGCGTCTTGAATATAAGTTTCGTAAGCTTTAAGGGCTTCAGCTTTATTCTGCAACACTGTCAGCAAATCATATTCTAGATCGCTTATGGCACGTTGATTTTCGGTAGCTTGCATAGAATTCTTCTCCAATAGAACTACTATACTTTTATCCTCATTGAAGAAGTGCAATTCATCTGTCCAAAAGCATATAAGTTTAAGTTACGGTTGTTAATACAGAAAAATTATTTATACTTGCGTGGATATTCATTCAATACTGCAACCATTGCAAAGGTTTGGCGTTCATCTGGGCTTAGAAAGAATCGAGCAACTACTATCTAGTTTAGGCAACCCCCACCATAACGTACCGATAATTCACGTCGCCGGAACTAATGGCAAAGGTTCGGTATGTGCTTATTTATCTTCAATTTTGACTCAAGCAGGCTACAAGGTAGGACGCTATACATCGCCGCATTTAATAGATTGGAATGAGCGGATTTGCTTAAATGAGCAACCGATTTCTGTAGAAGCGTTGCAAAGCTTGCTAATGCAAGTTATTAACACTATTAATCCCACCATCGAATCGCCGACGCAGTTTGAAGTAATTACGGCGGCGGCTTGGTTGTATTTTGCCCAAAGCAAAGTAGATATAGCGGTAGTAGAAGTAGGTTTAGGGGGAAGATTAGATGCGACTAATATTTGTTGTCCCCTAGTTACTGTAATTACCTCCATTAGCCGCGAACATTGGCAGCAATTAGGCTCAACTTTGACAGAGATTGCTACAGAAAAAGCCGGAATTATCAAGCCTGGTTGTCCGGTAGTAGTAGGACAATTGCCCCTAGAAGCCCAAAATGTCGTGCGATCGCGCCTTACTAAATTAAATTGTCCGGCGGTAGTGGTAGAACCTGCTACAGAATTACCAATTGTTAACGGTCAAAGATGGGCAAGTTATCAAAACATTGACTACCCTTTGCCATTGCTAGGCTTCATTCAATTAAGTAATAGTGCGATCGCCATTTCTACCGTTCAAGTATTGCAACAAAAAGGCTGGAAAATTACTAATAAAGCAATTTCTGCGGGGATGAAGAAAACTCGCTGGCTAGGTCGCCTCCAGTGGGTGAAGTACGGCGACTTCCCTTTACTAATTGATGGCGCTCATAATCCGGCGGCGGCGAAGGCTTTACGCCACTATGTAGATACCCTAGAAGCCCCGGTAACGTGGGTAATGGGGATGTTATCGACCAAAGACCACCCAGAGATATTTACAGCCTTGCTGCGCGCCCTAGACAGCTTGCACTTAGTCCCCGTTCCCGACCATAGCAGCGCCGATCCGCTAGATTTAGCAGTTATAGCCCGAACTATTTGCCCCAACTTAGCAACTTGCCAAACTCATGAAGATTTATTTTCGGCTTTAAAGACAGTACAAAGTGATCGCCCGGTTATTTTGTGTGGTTCGCTGTATTTAGTAGGATATTTTCTAAAATCTTTGCCATCCCCATAAAAAAGGGATAAACCCGTTGAGTTTATCCCTTAGCAAGTATTTTGTGAGATATTCCCCCCTTTTTTAAGGCGGCTACCTCTCATCCTCGAAATTTATCTAAGCAAAGTCGCTCTAATCAACAACTATACAGAAGCCGATTGAGTCAAAGCAGCGCTTAATATTGCCGCTTTATCGGTTTGTTCCCAAGGCAAATCTAAATCGGTACGTCCAAAGTGACCATAAGCTGCGATGTCCTGGTAAAAACGTCCCCCACGTTCCCCAGGAAGCTGACGCAGGTTAAAGGTATGAATGATGCCCAAAGGACGTAGTTCAAAATGTTCTTTGACTAATTCCAATAAGCGATCGTCATCTACTTTGCCTGTGCCAAAGGTTTCAACTAAAATACTTACTGGTCTTGCGACACCGATAGCATAACTTAGCTGCACTTCGCACTTTTCAGCCAATCCAGCCGCGACGATATTTTTAGCAACATAACGGCAAGCATAAGCGGCGCTACGATCTACTTTTGTGGGATCTTTGCCAGAGAATGCCCCGCCACCATGCCGCGAGTAACCGCCGTAGGTATCAACAATTATTTTGCGTCCAGTTAGCCCAGAATCGCCTTGTGGCCCGCCAATTACAAACTTTCCAGTAGGATTAACCAAAAAGCGTGTCTCCGCATCTGGCTTGATATCACAGTCCGCAAATACAGGCTCGACTACTGCTGTCCAGAGGTCGGCTTTGATTTTTGCTTGAACTGCGTCTTGCTCTGTAATATCGCCAATACTAGCAGTGTGCTGAGTAGAAACCAAAATCGTATCAATTCCTACAGGCTTACCATCTTCGTAAGCGACGGTTACTTGAGTTTTGCCATCAGGACGCAGGTAAGGCAATTGACCTGTTTTTCGCACTGCGGCTAAACGACGAGCAATTCGTTGAGCAAGACTAATAGGTAAAGGCATCAATTCGGGGGTTTCGTTGCAAGCAAAACCAAACATCAAACCTTGGTCGCCAGCGCCAACTGCGTCAAATTGTTCTTCGCTATCTTGTTCGCGGCTTTCTTGAGCCGTGTTTACGCCTTGAGCAATATCGGGAGATTGTTCGTCTAAAGCTACCAAAACCGAGCAGCTATTAGCACAAAAACCGTTATCAGACTCGGTATAGCCAATATCAGCAATTTTTTTCCGAGCTAGGTCTACATAATTTACTTGAGCTTTAGTTGTAATCTCACCAGTAATTAATATTAATCCGGTATTGACCACAACTTCGGCGGCAACGCGACTACTAGGATCTTGGGCAAGTAACGCATCTAAAATGGTATCGGAGATTTGGTCGCAAATTTTATCAGGATGACCTTCAGTTACAGATTCGGAAGTAAACAAGTAGCGACGAGACAAGGGCATTTCCTCCTAGGGATGATTAGCAGCAAATTACGCAAGTAAATTTCGGTTATTATAACCGTCTACTATCACTATATGTCTAGCTCATAAGCAGAAGAAAGCTCATAGCTTCATCAAGGATTTACACAAATTTAATATCTTCTAAGTGAGAAATCACTACATCTGCCGATGTCAAATAAGGAGCATCTTGGTTCCAGCA
>CAJQOK010000438.1 GCA_905479905.1 uncultured Aliterella sp. | reverse complement strand
ACCCAAAGGTTGCTATCGTTACCTTAAAGATTCGGAAATTTGCTTTTTGCAAAAGGGCGAATTGGGATCAGGGAAAAACCTTTCCCAGAAAGCTGTGAGCATTGCATCGGTTGAGGAGCCAGATGCTTTTTAGGAGTGGATAAAATGAAGTGGTGTGGCAAAAAACAGAGTGAACCAGTACGTCCAATTGAAGCACAAGCTGAGATATTAAGGTGCATAGGAGATAAAATACGCCAAAAGCGTTTAGAACAAGCTTTATCTATTGAAGAAGTAGCAGCAAAAACCTTGATTCGCCAACATTTATTGGTAGCGATTGAAAAAGGGTTGTTAGAGGAGTTGCCAGAGCCAGTATATATCCAAAAGTTTATTAAACAATACGCTCAGTTCCTAGGCTTGAATGGAGAAGAATTAGCGAGTAGCTTTCCGACTAGCAAAAGTAATCGCCCTCACAATCAGCCTGCTTGGAGTTTAATATTACCTGTAATCCAGTTGCGTCCGATTCATTTGTACGTAATGTATATAATTGCGATCGCTCTAGCAGTTAGTACGCTATCGCGCTCTTTGAGTCGTAACGAGGCGCAAACTAACAACCCATTGCCAGAATTGCCCCTAGTTGCCGATAGTACCACCGCACCACCCAAAGGCTCAAGCAAGGTAGAGTCTGTTAGCAGTACGCCTAAAATTAACAAACAAATTCAAATTGGCGTTACTTTAAAAGCGCCATCGTGGATTAAAGTAGTAGCCGACGGCAAAATTGCCTTTCAAGGACTTTTACCATCGGGAACTCAGCGCACTTGGGTAGCAAAAGACAATTTAACAGTATTGGCGGGTAATGCTGGCGGAGTATTGCTAACTATCAATCAAAAAGAGTCTAAGCAAATGGGCAATTTAGGCGAAGTTCAAGAGCTAACCTTTGCTGCACCAATTTGAAGCTTGGGGGGAGACAAATTTGTCTCCCTGATAATACTACTCTCCCGCAACCATTGGCGATCGCCCGTAAAGCTGAACTAAAGTTTTCAGGCGAAAGCTCAAATCTTCCGTCAAGTCATCGTATTGATAACGCCATTGCCAGTTACCATCGCCAAAACTTGGTACATTCATTCGCGCTTCAGTCCCCAAACCGAGCAAGTCTTGCACGGGAATAATTGTTTGATTGCTTACCGAACTTAAAGCTAACCGAATCAAATCCCAGTGGATGCCATCAGGACTAATACAACCTAAATAACGCTCTACTGTCGTTTTTTCATGGTCTGACAGGTCGTTAAACCAACCTACCGTTGTATTGTTGTCGTGAGTGCCAGTATAAACAACACAATTGCGCTGATAGTTGAAAGGTAAATAAGGGTTGCCAGGATCGGAACCAAAAGCAAAATGCAAAATTTTCATCCCTGGAAACTCAAATTCATCGCGTAACGCTTCTACTTCGGGCGTAATTACCCCCAAATCTTCCGCCATCACAGGCAACTTACCGAGCTTATCATTCAATACTTTAAACAACGCCGATCCGGGGGCTTCAACCCACTTACCATTCATCGCTGTAGTTTCACCCTGCGGTACTGCCCAATAAGCCTCGAAGCCCCTAAAATGGTCAATTCTGATGATATCTACATAGTCGAGCATCGCTTGAAATCGCTGCACCCACCATTTAAAATTAGTCGCTTGCAATTGCTCCCAGTTATAGACGGGATTACCCCACAATTGCCCAGTTTCGCTAAAGTAATCTGGTGGAACTCCTGCCATTTGGGCGGCGTTACCCTGTTCATCTAAGCAAAAATTTTCGGGATTTCCCCATACATCGGCGCTATCGTGAGCTACATAAATCGGAATATCGCCGACAATTTCAATTCCGCGCATATTGGCGTATTGCTTTAATGTTGACCATTGACGGAAAAATTCAAATTGAGTGTATTTGTAGTAAAAAATTTCCTCTGCAAGTTTGCTGCGCCATTGTTCAACTGCTTCGGGTTGCTTTTTAGCTAATTCTGGCTCCCAAGTATGCCATCCGGCGTTTTGTTTAGCCTCTCTAATTGCCATAAATAAAGCATAATCATCCAGCCAGTAAGCTTTAGCGTCACAAAAGCCGGAAAACTCTTTTTGCTGTACAGGTGCGGCTTTAGTTTTAAAATTCTCGCAGGCTTTTTTCAATAGCGGCATTTTGATATTGATTACCTGCTCAAAATCAACTTTTTGGGTAGGAAAATCGGGCAAGTTAGCAAAATCTTCCTCAGCGAGTAATTCTTGTTCTAGCAAGGCTTCGGGACTAATTAGTAAAGGGTTTCCCGCCATCGCCGAATAAGACATATAAGGCGAATTGCCGTACCCTGTAGGCCCTACAGGTAATACTTGCCAAAATTGCTGGTTGCTTTTTGCCAAAAAATCAATAAACTTGTAAGCTTCTAAACCCAAATCGCCAATCCCAAAGCGACCGGGAAAAGAAGTCGGATGAAGCAAAATACCACTGGATCTAGGAAAAGGCATAAGTAAAATTGCGCTCTTAAAGCGATCGCCAAAAATCTATCATGGTACAAACCACTTAGAAACTATCTTAAGACGTGGCAGTGTAAGCTTATTGTAGAAACAACAGTAAAAATATCGATTATGAGCATGACGTTAAAGCCAGAACAAGAACAAGTAATTCAAAACTTGCTGGCAACGGGTAAATTTAATAATGCCGATGAAATTGTCGATACTGCATTGCACTTGTTGGCAGAAAATTATAGTTATCAGCAGTGGACGCAAGAAGTTCGAGAGCTAATAACTGAAGCGCACACAGCATCACAACATACTCCGCCAATTGATGGTGAAACTTTTGTTGCTAGTTTGCTAGAGCGTTTTGAGCAAGCGCCCAAAAATCAAAAATGAACCGTTATCTTATCAATATTGTTGCCAGTCAGGATTTAGGCGCAATATCCGATTATTTTTACACGCATAACGTAGAAGCTGGAGAGCGCTTTTTACAAGAATTTAGCCGTAAATGTAAGCAATTAGCTAGTTTTCCGAGCTTAGGTCGAAGTTATGCTGATATTGAACTAGATTTACGGGGAATTCCGCTAGAAAGTTACATCATTTTCTACAGAGTAATTGAGGATGGGATTGAAATTATGCGTGTCGTTAGTGGTAGGCGCGATTTATCTAATTTGTTTCCGCACCCAGAAGATGAGTAAATGATGAATAATTAACTTTTTATTTTAATGACTTACCGCAATCCGGCTCCTACTGTTGACATTATTATCGAACTTGGCGATCGCCCCCATAGACCAATTATCCTTATAGAACGACACAACGAGCCTTTAGGGTGGGCTATTCCTGGGGGTTTTATTGATTACGGAGAAAGCGCCGAAGTTGCAGCTAAACGCGAAGCCTTAGAAGAAATCGGCTTAGAAATAGAATTAATCGAACAATTCCAGGTATATTCCGATCCTAAACGCGATCCCCGCTCTCACACAATGAGCCTAGTATTTTTAGCCACAGCAACAGGAGTTCCCCAAGCGGGAGACGATGCTAAAAGCTACGGAATATTTGAATCGTGGCGGATTCCTGCTAACTTATGCTTTGACCACGATCGCATTTTAAAAGATTATTGGCGTTACAGACATTACGGCATTCGTCCTCGTCTATCCTACTAACTATGAACAAACAAGTTATTAATACAAACCTTGCACCCGCACCTGTGGGCCCTTACAATCAAGCAATATCTGCAAGCGGACAAATGCTATTTGTTTCTGGTCAAATTCCCCTCAATCCTAGCACTGGCGAACTTGTCGGCGATGGCGATATAACAGAACAAACTAAGCAAGTTCTCACCAATCTTAAAGCTATACTAACTGCCGCCGGAGTAAGTTGCGAAAATGTGGTAAAAACTACAGTATTTTTGGCAGATATGAACGATTTTGCCACTATGAACTTAGTTTACAGCCAATACTTCGATGAAGCTACAGCCCCCGCTCGTGCTTGCGTTCAAGTTTCCCGCTTACCTAAAGATGTATTGGTAGAAATTGATTGTATTGCGGTAATTTAATAGTTGATAAACTTTTAAATGCTGCTTTTAGCGATATTCGCCTAATTGCTACCGATATGGACGGGACTTTAACCCAAGCGGGGAAATTTACGCCAGCATTGCTCCAAGCTTTAACAGATTTAACCGCCGCCGATAAAGTAATAGTTACAACTGGGCGTTCGGCGGGTTGGGTAAGTGGACTTGCGGCTTATTTGTCCGTAGATGGTGCGATCGCACTTCTTCTCTCTGTATCTTTGGAATAAAAGACTTCGCGCCTTTCACCCCAGAAATATGTATACTAAAGCTCCCTCCTACTGGACACACCCAGACCTTTGATGCTTCTCCTCCAACAATGATATCTTCTAGTGCAGCAGGCTTTTTAGACACATTCGGACTAAACCCTCACCAGTGTCATTAGTGGTTCAAATGAATATAGTGCTGGTCTCCTTCCCGATGCTTCTTCCACTGTAGTAAGCAGATTTTTCTCTAGAAGTATCCTAGTAAATCTTGCAGCACTAGCGCTCGGAATTCCGCTATTCACTGTAAATTTATTGTTCCTAAACAGTGGATTTGTAAATATGAAATCAAGGGCATTAACGCTCCATTTTGAAGATAATACATCAGCAAACACAATTTTCATTTCTTCGTATAAGTTTCGGATATTCTCTGCAATTGCAAGATTTCCAATCGCCTGTTGCTCAATTGCTTCAAGAAAAAAACTACACCATGCTTCCCAATCATTATTTGCAGAAACATTCCTCATGACATCTATGTATGTATCTTTGTTATCTTCTAAATATCCACTGATGTAAAAATGAGGCTCTGATATTGCCCCAGAAGACCATAGCATTAGTGTAATTAGCATTCGCCCTATACGTCCATTCCCATCTTTGAAGGGATGCAATGCTTCAAACTCAATGTGCGTAATGGCAGTTTTAACTAATGTAGGATGTGTACTATGTTCAATATATTGAAACAGTTTATCTAATCCATCTTGTAATTTTTCAGGACTAATTGGAATAAACAATATGTTTCTTTTTAAAGTATCTGCAAGATAATTTTGTTCATTTTTTAATTCGCCTGGTGATTTTGATGCTCCTCGACCATATGACAACAATTTTTGGTGAATACTTTTTATTAAAAACTGTGATAATGGATAGCCCTCTTCCATTGCTTTCTGGGCTGCCTTTAGCGCTCTTTGATAAAGGATAGTTTCAATGACCTCCGATCTAACATTTGGGGTAGCTTGTAGTTCATCATCATGATCTGCTTCATACTTGAGAATCTCATCCATCGTACTCACAGTTCCTTCCATTCTTGAGGAGATAACTGCATCTTGATTCCTTAGAGGTGCTAATAGTATTTCACTGTTGTGCATATTTTTCAGCATCTGATCGTATCGAGCCACAGCATCAGTTGCTTTAACCAATGGCACGACAAATTTCCCATAATCAAGATTATTTGGTGGAAATCTGTTGTAGTGGTAATTCACTGCATTGTCTAGCTTGAGATTCATCACTTCACAACCTCAGCGTTCTTAGCTAGCTATTAATATATAAGTTTATTTTAATACCAAAGCTATTAGAAATTAATATTTACATTATTTTAAGAGACAAATGGATTAGACCTCAACAGATTCACCTCAAAAAACCTTGTCTATCAGATTTACATTATTTTGAGAGACAAATGGATTAGACCTCAACAGATTCACCTCAAAACATCTTGTCTATCAGATTTACATTATTTTGAGAGACAAATGGATTAGACCTCAACAGATTCACCTCAAAAAACCTTGTCTATCATTTCTGTAAAGAATCAAAAAACTATTAACTTATACGTGTAAATATTTTGCAATAGATAAAGCGATCGCACTTGCTTCAATCAACTCTATCAAAGCGCAGACTCCGAGACGCACCATCATCAATAAAACTTTCTTGACCAATATTTACTAACTCAACAATTATTTTCCGTCTTATTGGTTGCCAATTACCGAAGCGATCGCAAGTTGTTCAATTGTCCCTAATCCAAAATACTGCGCCATATCTGCGCCTTTTTGTTAAAGCCCTAAGCAATACTATTTTTTCAAAGCTAGAAATTAAAATCATTCCAGCGCTAGAAGTTCCTAAAATCTGTCGCTGTGCGTACTGATTAAAAGCCCACAAATAACACTCAAGTAGGTTGCACGTTGCAGGAGTAGTAAATCAAACTTGCAATTAAAGTTACAGGGAAGTTGTTATGCGTTGGGAATTTGGTCGTAGAAGTAGCAATGTTGAAGATCGTCGCGGCGCAGGGGTTTCTGGCCCCGTAGTCGGCGGTGGAATTGGTTTTATTGTGTTGTCGCTAATTGCCGCATTTTTCGGTGTAGATCCAGCGATTTTAGAGCAAGTTGCACCTATTAACGATAATCCAACGGCTGTAAATAGGCAAAATTCCCCCGAAAGTAATCGCCTTGCAGACTTTGTTTCGGTTGTTTTGGCTGATACTGAAGATACTTGGAATCCTTTATTTAGAGAGATGGGCGCAAACTATGTAGAGCCTACTTTAGTTCTGTTTTCCGATAGAGTAGAATCAGCTTGCGGTTTTGCTAAGGCGGCGGTGGGCCCTTTTTATTGTCCTGCTGACCAAAAATTGTATATAGATTTAAGTTTTTACCGAGATTTGCAAGAGCGTCTTCAAGCACCAGGAGATTTTGCTCAAGCTTATGTAATTGCTCATGAAGTTGGACATCACGTACAGAATCTCATGGGAATCTCTGATAAAGTCCGCTCTTTGCAAAGTCAAGTTAGTGAAGTAGAAGCAAATCAACTTTCTGTGAGGTTAGAGTTGCAAGCTGATTGTTTTGCAGGAATTTGGGCAAATAAAGCCCAGAATTCGCGCCAAGTTTTAGAACCAGGTGATATAGAAGAAGCGCTAAACGCTGCAAGTAGTATTGGAGACGATCGCCTGCAAAGTCAATCTAAAGGCTATGTAGTGCCAGAATCCTTTACTCATGGTAGCTCTGCCCAAAGAGTACGCTGGTTTAAAAAGGGAATCCAAACCGGAGATGTAGAGCAATGCAACACTTTTAAAACCGCCAGACTCTAAGGTGTTGCCAATTGGTAATTGGTAATGGGTAATTGGTAATGGATAATTGGTAATTGGTAATGGGTAATTGGTAATTGGTAATAATTTCAAGGAGTAATTCTAACTATAACAAGGGTATTGCTTGAGCTAAACTGCTACAAACTCCAGTAAAAAAGTCTAAATCTAGAGTTTCAATGCGATCGCTTTCTTTGTGATAATGAGGATTTCTTAGCATAGCGGTATCTGTCACCATTATTGCTTTATAACCTCGATCCCAAAATGGCGAGTGATCGCTCCAGCGCGTCTGAGGGACAATTAACCCGCGATTGGGTGCAGGTAGCCATTGACACGCTGTACCATGTTTACGCATATTCTTACTCAAACTGCGTAAATCAGAAATTGTGGACAAATTGCCAATTAAAGCCATAAAATCTCCTGTATTTGGGTAAATACGCTCTAAAGGCGATGGATAACGTTGAGATCCCGGCGTAGAGTCACAATAACCCAGCATTTCTAGAGAAATCATTAATCGTAATGGTTGCTGTTGGCTGTGCAATTTAGTAGCGTAATCAATACTACCCAATAAGCCATATTCTTCCATATCAAAAGCAACTAGCTGGAGTGGGTATTTAATCGGTTGCGCTGCAAAGATTCTCGCTAATTCTAATAAAGCTGCAACCCCTGTCGCGTTGTCATCTGCGCCGGGTGTTCCCGGTACGCCGTCATAGTGTGCGCCAATTAAAATCGGTGGCTTTGTGGTGCGAGTAGCGGCGGGTAAATGGAGAATTAGGTTTTGGTGAGTGCGTCCATTTACTTGAAACTCGTGAATTTCAACCCTTCCCCACTGTTGCAAT
>CAJQOK010000437.1 GCA_905479905.1 uncultured Aliterella sp. | reverse complement strand
GCTAGAAGGCCCTCTGCCCAAAAAGTGACGGAAAGCAAGCTCAAGAGCGCGGCTGTTAATAAAAGGTTGAAAAAATTGTTTTTGGTAAAGAGGAGATTTCCCAACGCGGCGGACAAACTCTTTCATTGAGATGTCGCCATTTTTTACTTGGGATTCTAAGTTAGATATCGACTGGCTGTAAGCGCGGGTAATGTCGCGCTCAAAAATTTGTCGATAGGCGGCTTTGATTACTTCTTGCTTTTCTCCGGCGGATAAACCCGTCTTCATGACGAATTTAGGGCGACGCTCGGCGGAGTTGAAGTATATTTGCGGTAACTGTAACCCTTGTAAGTCACCGGAAGGACGTTGCCTGACCTTTTCTGAAGGCGTAGGGGCTTTAAATTCTGTAATTAGTACGTCCATGTACTGACTGACAATATCTGCCCCCTCTGTATCCTTACGGAAGTAAGACAACGATGCTTGCTTAATTTCTTGCAAAGCGACAATTGTTGCTTCACCAGAACAAGCATTTTCAATGATTTCTCTTAGTCCTCGGCCGTTGACAGAGATGATATTGGGGTCGCCAGCAACGATCGCATAGGTAGCGTAACGTAGCATCCAACTCAAGTCCCGTAAGGACTTTTGCATATTGCTAGGACCGTAACGAGCGACGTTGATTGGTCGAAAGTTTGCTGGAACTGCACCACCACCACTACCAGAAGTATTAAATAGCGATCGCAATCCCTCTAGAAAACCACCCCGGCTCTCTACATAGGTTATATTTCCTAACTGCATCCCGGTTTTGATATCGTCTGGCGCGCCTACGGTGGCTAATTCTAATTCCTTGGGCTTTTCTAAGTAAGCCATCGGCGAACCGCCAACGAAAATGCGGTTAGCAGCGCGAGACACAATTAGTTCGGCATTTTTGCTTAGTGTCTCGGCAATTTCTAATCGTTTTGTTCCCGATGCAAAATAGTTTGACAGTTCGTTCAGTTCGCCACGCTCTAAAAAGCGGTCTTGTTGTTCCGCTTGATTAATTGTTGCGACTGCTAGTGTTTGATATAGCTGCGGACGCGCAACTGAGCTTCCACCACTTGCCTTAACACTCATGCGATTATTTAAACTCCCATCATATTTTTTACTGTATTAAACCTGACCGGGATATCAGTAAACTTTCTTTTGAGCTACTTCAAAACTTGACAAATCGCCGCTTTTACCCTTGTGTTAAGGAACTTCGATTTTTATATTGCTGGCTGGTAGCAATCACTGTTTAAAATTAACTCGGTCAGTTCCTACCTTAAAACCTTTTGAGTAGTTTCCGCTTGAATATTAAGAAGTGTGTAGAATTCCCAGGAATGAGGCGAGTTTTACGAGGGTAAGTTGGGGTTAAAGGGTGCGATCGCGCTTTTAGTTAGGGAAAATGGATAAGTTACTTGCTGTTATCTCACAGTAAGCATAAGTGCTTACTAACCAGTAAAGCGCCAAATAGATTGAGAAAAGTTTGGATATAACTTTTAAGGTGTAGCAAAGAAAGTAATGAATGCCAATTTAGTTGAGTCTTTAATGCAAGTAATTTTGTCTCTCTCGCCAGCAGAAAGACTACTTTTAGAATCAAAGCTTTTTTATGAAGGCTCGGAACCGAAAACTTCTGAGCTAATGCAAATGGCTCAAAACAACGGAAGTTTTAACTTTTTAAATGAAGAACCCGACAATCTATACACGCTCGAAGATGGAGAGCTTATTTAGTGGCGTAAGTCTCGGCTCAAATGCGCGATCGCGCTTTTAAAATCCTAAACCTGCGATCAACCTATATTTTGCTGCATTTGCTGACGAATTGCGGCTTGGATTTTGGCATCGAAGTCAGGAGCGTCTACAGTTGTGATGATTTGACGCGGATGTTCGTTAATTCTATCCAGATACGCCTGAAGTGCTGTTTTATCTTCTCGATGCTGGAGAAAGTATTGCTTTAAGTCTTTCTCAGACATGGCGGCGTAATTAATTTGATTCATTAAAATACCTATCCTTGAATAATGAGGCGATCGCACTTCATAAACTCAAATGCGCTTCAATGCGATCACACTATCTACCTCTAGGAATAGTCTCACGCCAGTAGCCAGATTTTTACTAGAGGGCAATGTAGATAGTCGGCTTATTTTTGGGAACTATAGGAATGAACTCTCTAAGGGAGTTTAGAAAGATTATGAAATTTAATCAGGTGTCCCATGAATAAGTCTAAATTTTTCTCAATTGCTATAACTACTTTTCTAGTCGTTGGCTGCACATCTTTAAATGAACCCACCCAGAATTTACAAGTTGAACCAAGTACGGCTGACACAACCACCACTCAAGCAAATAACAAAACAACTAATAGTAAGGGAAGCATCAAAGGTTGGGAATTTAAAGTAACAAAGGTTAAATCTGAAGGACAATTAATAGACGGAGGATACATAAAATACGAAGCGGCTGAAGCTTGGACAGTAGTTTCTGTAAATCTTAGAAATACAAGTGGAAAAAGGCAGGACTTCACTAAAGCAAGTACTGGTCTTTTTTCTGCGGATTTATTGGATTCCAAAGGTAATAAATACGAAAGCCCAGAATTAAAATACAACCATAGTGTTGATTTGATGGGCAAACCCTTCTCGGTGGGTGAAACACGCTCTTTTGATCTACTATTTGATGCTCCTAAAGGAATCAAGGCAAACCATTTAATCATTAATACATGGGGTATTGATCTGAAAGGCGACCCTATTCGTCTAAAGCTTTAAGGTAAATAATTGCTTAGACTCATCACTGCAACTAAAAGTGCCACTGTCGCCTAGAGAGACATGAGTAGTTAGAACAATACAATTACTCATGTTTAACTGTTAGCTTTAGTAGTCGGACATTCGTTAAACTACGGGATGCTGCAATTTTTCTCACTATGCCAGATCCTCAAAGCGTTAGCGCTGCTGTTGCCAAACTCTACGATACTTACCCGTTCCCCCCTGAACCCTTGCTAGATGAGCCGCCACCGGGTTATAACTGGCGCTGGAATTGGCAAGCTGCTTACAATTTTTGCACTGGACAAAAGCCCCAAAAACAAGATATTCGCATTCTTGACGCTGGCTGTGGTTCGGGTGTAAGTACAGAATATTTAGTACACTTAAACCCCCAAGCTCAAGTTGTTGGTATTGATATCAGTGAAGGTACTCTAGCGGTGGCTAAAGAGCGCTGTCAAAGGTCAAAAGCCGATCGCGTCCAATTTCATCAACTCAGCTTATACGACGCAGACCAGATTGAAGGAGAGTTTGATTTAATTAACTCTGTTGGTGTACTGCACCACTTAGAAGATCCCATTCGTGGTATTCAGGCTTTAGCTAAAAAGTTAGCTCCCGGCGGGTTGATGCACATTTTTGTTTATGGAGAATTGGGACGCTGGGAAATTAGTTTAATGCAACGCGCGATCGCACTGCTGCAAAATGACAAAGGCGATTACCGTGACGGTGTAGAAGTTGGACGAAAACTATTTGCATCTTTACCAGAAAATAACCGTATTGTCAAGCGCGAAAAAGAACGTTGGTCAATGGAAAACCAGCGCGATGAATGTTTTGCTGATATGTACGTCCATCCCCACGAGATTGACTACAATATTGAAACTTTATTTGAACTAATTGATGCTTCAGGATTGGACTTTTTAGGCTTCTCTAATCCTAATTTCTGGCAATTAGAGCGACTTTTGGGCAAAGAACCCTCGTTACAGGAAAGAGTAAAGAAATTAAGCGATCGCGCCACTTTCCGTTTGATTGAATTACTAGATCCTGAAGTAGCTCATTACGAGTTCTTTTTAGGACGTGCGCCTTTACCTAAAAACGATTGGTCTAGAGATGAAACCCTTTTAGCCGCTATCCCTGAACGTCATCCTTGTATGGAAGGCTGGGAGAGTAAGTGCTTATTTAACTACGATTACCAAATTGTCAATTTATCCCAAACAGAATTTGAGTTTATGCAGCAGTGCGCTCGCAATTTAACCAAAACTGTAGGCGAAATCTTGACCCAAGTACCGTTGGAATTAAATCAGGTGCGAAGTTTACTTACTCAGCAACTAATTATGCTCACGCCTAGTTAATTGTTTTTTAAGAATCGTTACCGCGACGTGATACGATCTTTTCTGGCTCTAATGAGTCAAACCAATTATTTAAAAGGTTTGCGAGTCCTGTGAGCTTGCTAAACGAACCCACAACCACACCCGAAGTAGAAGAAAATTCTCCGCCAGATTCTGTCCCTTCAGAATCGGGAAAATCGATGCAGGAATTTTATCAACTCTCCCAAGAGTTGCTACTAATTACCTTGGTTTTGACCGGGATAATTTTTATTTCTGTATGGATTTTTTACTCGCTCAACATTGCCCTAAATTATCTGATCGGGTCATGCACTGGTGTGGTTTACTTGAAAATGTTGGGTAAAAACGTCGAGCAAATTGGCGCAGAAAACCCCAAGTTTAATAAAAATAGATTGGCATTGGTAGTTGGATTGCTAGTTTTAGCAAGTCAATGGAATCAATTGCAAATCTTGCCAGTATTCTTGGGATTTCTGACCTATAAAGCTACGCTCCTCGTTTATACTCTCCGCACGGTTTTGACTCCTGACTCATAAGTTAGATCGAGAAAAAATCGCAAGTTAACTCCTAATATCTTAGGATTGTAAACTTCCGCAATGGAA
>CAJQOK010000436.1 GCA_905479905.1 uncultured Aliterella sp. | reverse complement strand
CGTCCGCTTCTGGCACAAGGAAGGAGGGATAATGAAAAGATGACAATTACTCAGTTAGAGAGTGATATCCGCCGCTTCAGTGGAGGTTCAGAACCAGTGGAGTTACTGGCGCTCACTGCTTGTCAAACAGGTACAGGAGATGATCGCGCTACCTTGGGTATAGCTGGTATTACCGTACAAGCGGGAGTCAGAAGTGCCTTAGCTTCTCTTTGGTACATTGAGGATAATTCTACACAAGAATTAATTGCTAAATTTTATGATAACTTGCGATCGCCCTCTGGAGGCAGCGCTAGGCGATCGCGAATGAGCAAAGCAGAGGCACTCTCAAAAGCGCAGAAGGTGTTGATTAATAAAAAGGTTCACCCTGCCCGATGGGCACCCTTTATTTTAATTGGCAACTGGCTATAAAAGTTGTTAACTTGTTTAGCGGGCGTTGCGGGCAATCTGCCGTAAGTCTCCAACCTGTTTTTCTGCCGCAACCCTTTCTTGTGGTGGAAATGCTGATATAGTTTTGAGGGCTTCGGACTTAGCCAAATCATTTAACAAAGTTGAACCCAATTCTCCCAATTTCGATGCTTTAGCTAATTTTAGGGCTTCACCTAGAGCGTCATACCATAAACCTTCCTCAGCATAGATTTTGGTTTTCTCCACACTATTTATGGCTTTATTTAGTTTAGTTTGCAACATAGTTGTTGGCATTCTTGCAACCTCAAAACTCGCTTCGCTTACTAAATCGCCAGATGGATTATCTAGGTCGCAATGAAGGACAACCTGCCAAAGATATTCTTTCCCTGGTTGCAGCCCTGGTTCGTTTTGGGAAAACGGGGATAAACTCATTACCCCTGGTGTACTCTGCAAAGGCGTTTTACTAACTTTTTTAGGTTTGCCACCTAGAACCCACTCATAAATTGTAACTTCTATCGGCTTGGCAACGGAATCAGGAGGGACAAACCAAGCTAATGTAGGATGCCCTGATATCGTCCGTCCCATATAATTGCGAGAAGCAAGAACCGTTAGCGGCATATCTCCTCCAGAACACCCTCTAGTCGTTCCTCCTACTAATATGCGATCAGGAGGAACAGGTTTTTGAGTGCCAGGTTGATAAACTGCCAGACCTGCCGGACTTGCAAGTGAAGCCGAACTCAAAATGCAAAGGGCTACCAATTTATTGTTAATGCTTTTGTTCGTAAACCACTGGCTTAAAATCATTATACTAATAGTTAAGTAAACGTTGGCTTAATGTAGAGATACAAACAAGAGTGCAGACATTTCGTTAATCTTTACTGCAATTTATATACTTAGCTTCTAAAGAATTATCGCTTATAAAACTCAAAATTTAATGCTTTTAGAATTAAGGCTTTGAATTTGCGTTTTATTTGAGCAAGACTCCAGGGGGTATTTGCTAAACACCACGTTAACTGGCATAATGTGCCTTTCTCTTGAAGCGGCTGGCGCTTAAACTTTCCTCCCAACTTTCTTGCTATATCTAGACACTGCTTTGTTCCTCTCCCTTCAGGATACGAGCTGACTCTAGCTCCGTTATCTTTAATGCTTAGAGTATACCAGCCAACGTTTTGCTTGCCTATAGCATCAATACGGGTTAATCCTTGGGCGTGTTTGCCAACATTGCATAACTCTTCTTCCATAAATTGGCATATATCTCGCTTTTGCTCTCTACTCAAATATCGCTTTTCAATAGGATCGAAGGAATAAACCTTAACCTTGAGCGTTTCAAAACAAAGAAAGTTTCGCTGGAGTGTATGGCTGTAAACTTTGTATAAAAGGTCGCAAATTGGCAGCGTTAAATCTAGAATTAAACCGCTACCGAGCCGGAGGCTTTCCTCTTTCTCTAGGGCTTCTAGTTTCAGGTGTTCGCCGACCTCTCGAATTTCATGGTTCAGGTTTTTCAGTTCTTCGAGCAATTGATATTGTTCTAAATCTCGATCTTGGACGTGCCGTAAAATATTGGCTAATGTTTGTAAAGGGCCATTATGAATTTGAACAAATGTTTGTTCAATAGTATGTTGACGGAGGTTGATTTGAGATCTTAAAAGACGCTCATGTTGATAAAATCTACTCAAAACCGTCCCATTATTGATGAGCAAAATCAATAAAACTGGTGCTACTGGGATCCACCATCCCCAAAGAATGAAAGCATAAGTAACTCCTACAAAACTAAAGCTAACGACAGCAACATACAAAAAGTTTGTCAATGGAGAATGAGTTAGCCGACCGAGATAAATGGCTAAAATACCCCAACTAAAAATCCAAATATATTCCCAACCCTCCCACCAGGTTTTTAAAACTGGTCGTCTGTCAAGAACTGCGCTAACAATTTGGCTAACGACCTGGGCATAAAATTCTACGCCATAAATTTTCCCCGGTGGTTGCACTGGCGCGATCGCCGAGGTATCGATGAAGTCTTTAACACTAGGAGCAGTCACCCCAATCAAAATGATGCGTCCCCTCAAGGCATCGCGCAGCACGTCGGAATTACCCTTTCCAGCTTCGATATCGTTAATATCTTTAAGCGAGAACGTGCGGAAACTTTGCCGATTGTTGCGATAATTGAGGAGTAGCTGAACTCCAAAATCATCACCGCCCACGTAGCCCCCAGAATTATGAAAAAAGCGATCTCGTTCAGTGGAACCAAACCGCATCGCCTCTTGATCGCGAATACCGTTGCTTAGTTCAATGCCTTCAGCTTTGAGATAAGTTTCTGCCAGCCGCAAAGGCAGGGAAAATTCATATTCTTTACTGCTTTTATGTCTAAGCGTTCCAAGGATTGCCCGCCTAACTTTGCCGTCATGATCAGAAAGGACATCGGCAAAACCGATTTGTTCTGGGGGTAAGTCGGGGGGTGGCTTAATCGCAAAGGGTAAAACTTTTTCCACTGCAATTAGATGTTCAATATCTTTAAAAGCTGCAATCAGTTCGGCGTGACCGGGTTCGACAGGTATATCTCTAACAATATCAAGACCAATAACTCTAGGGTTATATTTTTGCAATGTCCTTAGCAGTTTGGCAATTTCGCGATCGCTTATGGGGTAATGATTTATGCGTTGAATATCTTCTTCATTAATTCCGACAATGACTACTCTCTCGTCAATAGGTTCCATAGGACGAACCCTAAGAAAAGAATCGAGAGTCACCAATTCTATAAATTGCAGTGAACCACTCTGGCGAAGAAGGATAATCAGCCCCAGAGCGACAATTCCTGGTAGCACTGCTACAGACCAGATAGTAATTCTTCGTTTAAATTTGCTCCAGATACTAAGCAACAAGTGCTGATCCCTTGATAAAACTTTTTAGTCAATAAACCCTTCTTCTCTAGCTCGTTTCTCTGTTTGAATGCGAAGACTTTTGCCATCTTCAGGATAAACCTCCAAAACGTCTTGAACTTTACTCCAGTATTGGCGCATCGTTCTAAGTGATTTTTCCATGCGCTCGGCGATGACTTTATCTTTTAGTTGTTCTTTAAAAGCGAGATTGAGTAGTTCGATCCACTCTGGCTTAACTTCCCCTCGTGGCACTTTGAGGTCTTTAGTATGGGTTACTCCAATCAGCGCCCATTCAATTCGCTTCAACATCTCCTGACTACCAAGTCCTTTATCTGCTACGGTAAACCCTCCTTCGTGTGCATCAATATCTGGTTTAATCCGCACTAAAGCTTTGGTATAGCTGCTTTGCACGACTAGATTGAGGGGGGGATAGTTTTTGATAAAACTTTGCAACGTTTTAATGCCTTGATTAATTTCGGCAGTATTTCCAAAGGTTTCTGGCAAGGAAAGATCCATAATAACTAGGTCAAGTTGAAATGTTTCGACCTGTTGGAGTGCATTCTGAGTTGTCTTGGCGGTGAAGATCTCAGCTTGTGGATAGTGCTGTTTTAGCAAGCCAACAGTTCCACTCAAGATCAATTCGTGGTCATCCACTACAAGTATTTTGAGCTTCTCTTGTTTAGGTAAATCTTGACTCATTGTTGAAACCTCAAAATATTATTTTATTAAAATTGCTTCAATAAAACATTAAGTTTTTTGAGCTTCTCTTGTTTATGTAGATCTTGACTCATTGTTGAAACCTCAAAACATTATTTTATTAAAATTACTTCAATAAAACATTAAGTATTTGTGTCGATTGAACTGCACAACTGTGCAATTAAGTTAACTCAATTGAGTCATTATACATTTTTGCAAAACCAAAATGAAATAATATTTTGTTAACTGATATCTCTAAAAAATTCGATTAGTATAAAAAAAATACATCAACAAAATCTGATCATAGCAAGTAATTAATTTAACTAGAAATCAACTTAGAGCTTGATTTTAAGATAGATTTTGGAAATTCAGTGCTAGTTTTGCTATGTCAATATTTTTCAGTTGTGTTCTGACTTGTATAAAGGAAAAAAAATTATTTAAATAAAATTTTTCACCGGATTGTGATAGGAGACTGAAAACTTGGAACCCTACGAAAATTAGTCAAATAAGACATATTACAGATTAGGTCAGTTCAAAATTGCATACTTATGCAATTTGGTTATGCAGTTTAGTTAATCAACGATTAGCACAGAAGGTTAAAGCGCTCTCCCTGTCTAATCATCTATTGTACGAATTAAGCAAATAGTTATTGAAGTACAGCAATTTTTCAGAGGTTCAAAGTAATGTCCAAACTGATTAAACGCTTCTCAATAACGTTGTCTCTAAAGGAGGATTAAATATGACATAAGAGGAAGCATTAAACATTATCGAGAGCGCCTTATCGCCATAGGAATCTTTAACTCCACTACAAATCAATGTTTTTCAGCGAGCTTGGAATAAGCTCTCTTACGAAAAAATTGCGATGGAACTGAATCACGATTACAGCTATATCACAGATATAGGCGCTCAACTCTGGAGATTGCTGTCGCAGAAATTAAAAATTAAGGTGACAAAAGTAAAGTTGCAAAATGCTCTGGCACGGTACGCTCAACAAGAGCAAGGGCGTAACCTATCTGCATTGTCGCTGTACAAGCGAGTAGATTGGGCAGATGCACCTGATACTTCTCAGTTTTGCGGACAACAGGAACAATTAAACTTACTAGAGCAATGGGTAGTACAAGACAATTGCCGAGCGATCGCGTCTTTGCAGGCATGGGTGGCATTGGTAAAACAATGGTAGTGGCACGGTTAGCACAGCAGCAGAGCGAGATATGTTCGATGTTGTCCTATGGAGAAGTCTCCAGCAGAGTCCACCCTTCGCTGATTTCCTAACGAATCTAATGAGTGCAATTGGGCCGGAGCAATCGCTGCCCCTGCGGCTTGATGCCAAGATACGTCAATTGCACTCAGCAGTTGCGCCATCGTCGCTGCCTACTGATTCAGGGTGGCGTTGAGGGGGTTATGCAGGGTGGCGAATTGGTGGGTGCTTATGGGCCGGGCTGCGAAGCCTATGGGTGGCTGTTTCAGCAGTTAGGAGCAGGACGGCATCAAAGTACCGTCTTGCTGACTAGCCGTGAAATTCCGCCAGAGATTGCCATCGGGCAAGGAGTAGCTTCACAAGTACGATTGCTGCGGCTGAACCCTTTGTCAAGCAGGGCAGGAAAAGTAATTTTAGCGGGAAAAGGGCTGACTTCCGCAGACCAAGCGCCAGTGGAGGAACTAATTAAGCGGTATCAGGGCAACCCACTGATGTTAAAAATTGTAGCAACACCGATTAGAGAGTTATTTAATAGCAATATTGCGGCTTTTTTAGCTCAAGAGGCGCTGTTATTTACAGAGATTCGAGGATTGTTAACACAGCAATTCAATCGTCTCAGTTCGTTAGAAAGACAAGTAATGTACTGGTTAGCAATCAATCGGGAAGCCGTAACCGCAGCACAGCTACAAGCAGATATTACACCCTCCGTTTCCCTAGTAGAAGTGCGAGACGCATTGGTATCTCTTGATCGGCGATCGCTAATCGAAAAAATTAAGCTGACCTCCGTACAGCCCACAACAAAGATGGAGTTAGATTACATCAGCTACACTCAGCAGCCTGTAGTGATGGAATATGTCACAGAACAATTTATTGAGCAAGTCTGCCAGGAAGTAGAACAAGCCCAGATCGTCTGCCTCAGGAGTCATGCTTTGTTGAAGGCGCAGCCAAAAGACTATGTGCGAACTATATTGCAATCGGGATACTTTGCTGGAAACGCCCTTGATCTGCTGCGTCAGTTGGAAGCAGATTTGAGTCGCTTGGACTTGTCAAATTTAACGATTTGGCAAACAGGCTGGCGGATGATGAACTTGCACGAGACGACTTTTAATTATGCTAAACATATTGTAACTAATGACGATAGTGGTGAAGTCAATCGGCAGCGATGGAAAGATGGACAACAAACCGCGACTTTTGAAGGAATTACGTCCTGGCTCGAATCGCTGGTATTTAGCCCAAATATTGTCAAACTTTGGGATATATATGCGAAAGAGTATCTAAAAATTGTCGAGGAACGACGACATCAAGGCTGGCTACCTATCCTTACCTTCGTTTTTTTGCCTCAAGCGAGTGCTATTTGCCTCTTGACAAGAGGAAATAGCACTCGCCCGATCTGGTTATGGGATATCCGAGCGGGACAGATTAACTATTGGATTGCATCTGTGGCTTTTAGTGCCAAAGAGCGATATTTAGGCAATGAGGACGCAACCTTTCCGAACAAGTTGATAACCTTCACCAGAACAAGTTCCGAATTATTTCCGAACTACTCTAACCATTTTCATTGATATAACAATTGAGAGCAGCGATTTCGCTAGTTGAACCGACGTTCGGATAAATCCTGGAAAAATGCAGTTTTTTACTAAAAAGAGGAAAAGCTATGACACTTCGCTATCAAGGGG
>CAJQOK010000435.1 GCA_905479905.1 uncultured Aliterella sp. | reverse complement strand
TTTTTAAAGTGTCTAAAAGTAATTGTTGATCGAAGTTGCCTTTAGTTAAGTAAGCATCAGCACCTGCATCAGCACCTCTTTTTTTATCTTCATCGTCAGCTAGAGTAGTTACTAAAATAATCGGCAGTTCGGTGTATTCTTTTTGCTGACGAATTTTTGCTGTCAGCGCTAAACCGTCAAGGTTAGGCATTTGAACATCGGATACCACTGCATCAAAATTTCTAGATTTTAATTTATTAAAACCATCCAATCCATCAACGGCGGCTGTTACATCGTACCCCGCACCTTCCAAAATGCGTTTAACTTGAGTACGAATTGTAATAGAATCCTCTACTAGCAAAATTGCTGGTTTTTTAATTTCTTGAAGAAACTGCTGGGACGACGTAGTAGTTCCCCTTCCCTTTTGCACAGATTTAAGTAAATCTTGAGGATTAAGAATCGTACACACTTCCCCGGTAGCTAAAATAGTTGCGCCAGAAACATTACGGACTCGCTGGAGTAACTTACTTTTCGGCTTTAAAACTACAATTTGTTGGTCAAGTAAAGCATCAACTAATAGTCCTAAGCGCTCTGTACCTACTTGCAACACGATACAAGGGAGCATTTTTGTAGTAGAATCGGCGGCTTTGGGGGAAGTGGGGACAGTCAAAGGTAATTGCAATAAATCTGTCAACCAAGCCACTGATACAGGTTGACTATCCAGCATAATTGTTTGACAACCACCCGTCGCAAAAATTTCTTGACGAGCTACTTGTAGCGTAGTCTGTACCGAGTCTACGGGAATAGCATAGGAAACGTTATTTACTGCCACAATCAAAACGTGAGTAGTTGTCAGCGTAGTATTAAGCTGCAATTTGAAGGTACAGCCTAAGCCTTGATTAGATTCAATAGCGATCGCACCTTTAAGTTGTTCTACCTTGGTTCTGACCACATCTAAACCAATCCCTCTACCCGAAAGCTCAGTAACCTCTGTGCGCGTCGAAAATCCAGGGGCAAAAATCAAAGACTGAATTTGCTCTATAGACATTTTTGCCAGTGACTCCGAAGAACAAACCCCACGCCGCAAGGCTGTACGTTTAATACTTTCTGTATCTAATCCGCGCCCATCATCAACTATTTCAATACCAATATTGTTCCCTGAGTAATAACCACGAAGGCGGATTGTAGCAGTGGGAGGCTTGCCTAGTTTCTCCCGTTCATGGGGTGTTTCGATCCCGTGATCAATGGAGTTACGAATCAGGTGCATTAAGGGATCTTTCATTTCCTCTAAAATGCGTTTATCGGCGGTAGTGTCTCCACCCTCAATCACTAAATTTATTTGTTTAGATTGCTGACTTGCCAAATCTCTCACCATGCGCCCAAACAGATTAAATACTGTAGATAAAGGCAAGAGTCGCAACGTGCGAATACCCGATTCTAATTCATTGGCGACAAGTTCAAGTCTAGCGGTATTTTCGTAAGCTTGACTTTTCAAGCGGTTAATTAAACTTCCCAAACGGTCTAAACGTTGTTCTACCCGATGATGAGAATGTATTTGTTCGTTAGAACTAAAATTAGCAGAAGTCTTTTCTAGATTATCTAGCGCCAAACGCTGCACAAAAGCATCTCGACTCCATTCGTCGTATAAAGTGACTATTTCCTCAATTTCTGTAAGGTGGTAAGCAATGCGAAGCTTGGTAACAGCTAGTTCCCCAGCTTGAGTCATTAAAGTATCGAGTTTTTGCGGTTCAACACGGATTGTTTCAATTTGATAGCTACTTTCACCCGTTGCTACATCTTGCGCCGATGGTTCGCTTGAGGCTACGGGGAATAAGTCATCAACTTCTACTGCGGTGATATCGGGAAATAAATCGACCTCCTCAGTATTAGGCTCAAAAAGTGCTTCCTCATCTTCTATAGAGGTATCGGTATTCGCTCCCATCAATTGAGCTAACACATAAAAGACATTCACCCCCGAAGCTACCCCGGTAACGGCTTCGCGCACTATTGAACGCATAGCATCTAATCCTTGATACAAGGACTCGCACAATTGGGGAGTTAGAACCTGCTCTTGTTTTTTGACGGCAACAAAAATATCTTCGATTTGGTGAATCAAAGTTTCAATATCATCTACGCCCAACATCCGCGCATCGCCCTTGAGGGTGTGTGCTTCGCGTAATACTTCTTCTAAAGTTGCTTGATCTTGGGAATTTTTTTCAAGCTGCATCAACCCATTTTCGAGGTTGTGTAAGTGTTCTTCACTAGAGGTTTTAAATAGGTTTCGTAGTTCAACGTCTTCAATCATCATGGCGTTGGGAATGGGTAGGTTTTTAAGTAAATGTTTTAAACAACCGCTTGGAGTTTTTGGGCTGCGTCTTTGAGTTGCTGGGCGCTAGATTTGACTTGAGTAATGCCAGTAGCGCTTTCTTTTGCACCTAAGTTAATAGAGTTCATCGCCGTTACTATTTGCTGGATGGCGATCGCCTGTTGTTTGGCACTTAAAGAAATTTGCTGGCTATTTAAAAATACGTTGTTAACCGAATCTGCCACCCCAGTAAAGGT
>CAJQOK010000434.1 GCA_905479905.1 uncultured Aliterella sp. | reverse complement strand
CCCCGTAACAGAAATGGAGACAGGCTTTGATTTAGTTGCCGAACAAATTAGAATTGCTCAAGGAGAAAAATTGCTGCAAACCCAAGAGCAAGTAGTATTACGGGGTCATGCGATTGAATGTCGGATTAATGCTGAAGATCCTGATCGCGATTTTCGTCCCGCACCAGGTAGAATTAGCGGTTATTTGCCCCCTGGAGGCCCTGGAGTTCGCATAGATTCCCACATTTATACTGACTATCAAATTCCGCCTTACTACGATTCGTTGATTGGCAAACTTATTGTGTGGGGAAGCGATCGCCCTAGCGCCATTAAGCGCATGAAAAGAGCCTTGCGAGAATTTGCCTTGACGGGCGTACCCACTACTATCGGCTTTCACCAGAAGATTTTGGAAACCCCAGAATTTTTATCAGGGGAAATCTACACCGATTTCATTGAAAAAGTCATGTTTCCCCCCAAAGAATAGCCTATTGCAACTGGGCAAACATTCTCAGCAAGCCTTGTTGACCAATGAGTATTTCTCTAACTAAGCTAAAAATCCCAATCCAAATAATCGGCGTAATATCAACGCCACCAATGGGGGGTACTAGCTTCCGCACCGGGACTAAAAAAGGTTCTGTTGTCCAACCGACCACATTAAACGGTAAGCGATTGAGATTTACTTGGGGATACCAGCTAAGAACGATGCGGAAAATAAACAGTAAAATCATTAAACCCAAAAATATGCCCAAAACCCAGGTAGTAATAGTAATAGCACTCATAAATTGTTTACGCGAAGTCTCATCTCAAAAAAATTTAAGTTTGTAAATAAACCTATACATCATTTTAACGTATTGGTTCCTAGCCAGAACAAATACAACTAACGCCCAAAAACTTCTATGCAAGGGGTGTAACAGACGATTAAAATTAAAGTGCAGTGTGTAAACAAAGGTTGACAATAAATGACCCCTTCTTTAATGAATTTCTTTTATAGTTTGCTGGCTGGTACGGTAATTATTGTGATTCCCGCCACCGCTTTTCTAATTTTTATTAGCCAAAAAGATAAAGTTGAACGCTCCTAAGCCTCTTGGAAGCCAGTGATCGCTGGCTCCCAAATAAATACGCTTAAATAGTAAACACAAGCTACTTTTATTTTTCTAGGCTTCCTTCGGGCTTACAAGTGTAATTAGAATAGAAATTCTAATTACAAGTAGTTAACATAGATTTGAGTGTTGGTAAAATAATAATGATAAATTTTGGGCTGAACGGGCTGACTACTCTCGCCCAGGTAAATTTTGGGACTGGAACGCATACCTTATTAGGGATTTTGCTAGCAGTAGCCGGGGCGGCGTTGTACTTCCTGCGCTCGGTTCGCCCAGAATTATCGCGAGATCACGATATATTTTTTGCAGCTATAGGTCTAGTTTGCGGGATCATTTTAGTTACCCAAGGATGGCGACTAGACCCGATTTTACAATTTGGTCAGGTGCTATTAGTTGGTTCTACAGTGTTTTTTGCCGTTGAAAGTATCCGGCTTCGAGGTATTGCAACCGAGCAAGCCAAGCGCAACACAAAGATTGTAGACGACGATCGCCAGGTGGGAAATTATTATCAGCAAGCAGAAATAGACGAATTAGAGTTTGATTACGATCGCCCAGCACGTCCCCGGATTCCTGGAAGCCGCGATCCAAGAGCAAGTCGCCCTGATGAATTCTACGAAGAAGAAACTCCTCGCCGCCGTCTCCGTAATGATAGCTATGAAGATGACGGGCCCCGGCGTTCATCCAGTCGGGAAGAAAGCCAACAAGAAGACAAACCGCGCAAACGCCGCTCATCGCCTTCACGGGTAGAAACTCGCTATCAAGACGAATGGGATTCGCCCAAAAAACCTACGTGGGATTTGACCAAAAATTCAGAGGAAGAAGGGAATACAGCTTCTAGTACCATCAAAAAGCGATCGCGTAATAACGCACCCGTGCAATCTAATTTTGATACAGATACCCCTTCTCCTAGACCGCGCAAGCGTCGCCCTACTGGAGGAAGCGTACAGCCTTCACGAGACGATGAAGCTATCCCCACAGATTATGTAGATTACAAGCCGATTGATCGCTCTAAAAATGACGATTCTGATAGTTCTACGGATTTTGACCAGTTTTAAAAGTTTCGCTTTAGCTGCAACTTGAATGTGAAAAAGTTTTCGATAAAATCATTACTCCAACGCTGCTGGCGTTGGAGTTTTAGCTTGGGGTTAATTGTGCTAACAATCGCTTGCACTCCAAGCGGTGATGCTATTATTAGTTCTGGGGCGCTCAATAGCCGCTATACCGAAGAACAGCCAGCCCTAAGTGGTAACGGACGCTATTTAGCCTATGTTTCTAACCGCGCAGAAAGCCGCAGTATTTTATTATACGACTTGCAATTGCAGCAATTAGTCCCTTTACCACGTTTGAATCAACGGCAAACCATCGTTGAAAATCCTAGTATTAGCTATACGGGGCGCTACATTGTGTATATGACGAGCAATCGAGGTACGCAAATTATGGTGCTATACGATCGCATTACTCATACTCCCCAAATTCTCAACCAATGGTATCAAGGCTTGGTACGCAATCCCAGTATTAGTCCTGACGGGCGGTTTATTGCCTTTGAAGGTAGTCTGCGCGGTCAGTGGGATATTGAAGTATTAGATCGAGGGACTAATGTAGAATTGGATCTTCCTGATTCTCCCCTTCCTGGGACATCGCCCTAATATTCATGATTCGATTTTTGGCGCTGATAGTTGTCTTAATTAGCTTACTAAGTGGCTGTACGGGCTTGTTAAACTATCCTTCTGATCCGGGCGGTAAAAGCTTAAATAGTCCCAGTAGCGATCTTACTCCCCAAATAGCCGGAAGATATATTACTTTTACAAGCGATCGCTCTGGTCGTCAAAATGTCTATTTATTTGATACTATCACCCAAAAATTAATTGATTTACCAGGCTTAAATCAGTTAGATACCATTGCAACTCATCCCGGTGTTTCGAGCGACGGACGCTACATTGTGTTTACAGCTAGTCGTCAGGGGATAGCGGGAATTTTTGTTTACGACTTGCAATTGCGTCAATCGCGCAACCTCATACCCAACTTACAAGCCCAAGCTCAAAACCCAACTATTAGCAATGACGGTAATACTATTGCTTTCGAGTCTAATGTCAATGGTCAGTGGGATATCTTAGTTTACAACCGTGCAGGAAGTCGCCTAATTGTCCCCACCCAACCACGCTAAACTACTCTTTAAGCGCTTGTACCGACTCAATCAGCGCCTTTACTTGCGCCGTACCCTCTGAAGGCTCAAAAAATAGCGGAAACTTGCCTCTAGCCAACATTCGTAGTCCCAAAGGCGCAATACTAAGTAAGCCTCTCACATCCCGTAAGTAATTGCCCACTACTTGCAACCCAAAAGCGCGCTCGTCAATCCAACCACCTTGTTTAACCAATTCTACTAATACCTGACGGTGACGGATTTGGCGGCTGTTTTCTACTTCTTTATCGGCGAGAATTTCTTGTTTGATTTTGGTAATTTGGTCTAAAGGCGCTACTTCCATCGGACAAACGGTGTTGCAATTAAAACAACGAGTACAACCCCATACTCCTTGAGTACCTTTGTTATATTCCTTTAACCTACTCTCAGCTTCCCCATCACGATTATCTGCTACCAGGCGATAGGCTTTAGCCAAGGCGTGAGGGCCGACAAATTCGGGGTTTACTTCTCTAGCATTGCAAGCAGAGTAACACGCCCCACACATAATACAATTGCCGTTTTGGTCTATTTTTAAGCGTTCTTGGGGTGTTTGCAAAAATTCTCTTTCAGGAAGCTTTGCATCTGTACTAACGTAAGGTTTTACAGCTTCTAATTGATCCCAGAAGCTACTCATATCTACTACTAAGTCTTTAATTACAGGCATATTGCCCATTGGTGCAATAGTTATTTCTGGGATCATCCCGTTAGTTAGATTGTTTGTGCCATACAATTGTTTTATTTCACTGCCAACGTTTTCTTTGCAAGCTAAAGCCGAACGCCCATTAATTCCCATTGCACAACTACCACAAATCGTATTGCGGCAATTTTTGCGAAAGGCTAAAGTGCCGTCTTGCTCCCACTTAATTTTGTTGAGACAATCTAAAATTGTATTGCCATATTCCACCTCTAACTCGTAACTTTTAACTTGTGGTGCAGCATTGCCAGCTTGACGGAGAATTTTAAAAATAACTTGCATCTTTACAGGAAAATATTAGTATTTTTATCTACTGACGAGGGGAAATAATTTTTACCGCTTGGACAGAGGGTAATCTATTATTGGGTGCGATCGCATCGCTGCTTATTTTAATTCTATCTTTCTCGCTATCCACCCCTACGGTTAATTCTATCGCTAAATTTTCCCCAAAAAGCTGCTATTTCTAGCAAAATCTTTAAGTTTAATCACTAGCTTTTGTTTCACCGCCTACAATTACAGTCTGCTTTTTCATCGCTATTATTTGTTAGCGGTTATCTCTTAAGACAAGCTTATTACTAAAACTAAAGCTATCAAACCAAGTGCTTATAGGGAGCTTTTTTAAACTAATCCCCTTTATTTATCCGCCAGCAATAAGTAATAGCAAATAATTTTGTAGCCATAGATATATCGTAAGGCTGATATTTAACTATAATTTCCCTTGCCAGCAGCTACCCTATAGCAATTTAATTTCTGGGTAGTTTTAAGTATAATTATCAAACTTATAAAATTAAGTGACAAGCAAAAGTGGATGTAAACGCTTAGAGCAGTAAGTAAAAATTTTAATGTAAAGTTTCTGTGTAGCTATAAAATGACTTGTCTAAGGTAAACTTTATAAACTATCGATAGACTTAATAACTCTAGTAAAAGCTGACTAAAATGTAAATAAACTAGAAAAGATGTGTAAAAGGAGAGATTTGAGGCTATATTTTTATAAGTGAATGAAATAGCATAAGCTGCTGTTTGTTTGTTTAGAAATTGTAAGGACATTTGAGTGAGATGACTACAGAAACTTCACCATTAACAGGAAAAGCACTACTGCAAAAGGTTAAAGAACTTTCCGACTTACCACGTCGAGAAAGAGCCAAGCGTTGTGGATATTACACCGTAACTAAAAATAATCAAACTCGCGTTAATCTAACAGATTTTTATGACGCATTGTTAGCCGCTAGAGGAATTCCTCTTAGCCCCGAAAAACCAAAAGATGGTCGTGGACGGGAACCAACGAATAAAGTCAGCGTTCACAAAAACTATCAAATCGTGATCGGCGCAACCTATACTCAGCAAATGGGTTTGAAAAGTGGAGATCAATTTGAAATCAAGCTAGGTTACAAGCATATCCACTTAATTCAAATTGACAGTGACAAAAATGGTAGCGACGGCGACGAGGACGAAGAATAAATAAATTTAACGGTAGTTAAGGCAACTGCTGAAATATCGCTGTGAAATTGGCTAAGGAAAAAAGGAAGGACTAGCTCCTGCTAAGTTTTAGTAACTTTAGCTTGGAAAACTATTGCAGTGTGATGATGGGATTAAAATCGGGTGTAAACTTAGCAGAGATTTTTTTGCTAGAGTTTTTGAGCGCAAAACCCTCATCGCTGCTTCAAGTAGCAATTTTTTTTGCTACTTGGGTTTGTTTGTGGTTGCCAATAGCCGTCGCCAGTACAATTATTTTGCAAAAAAATAAGGATACTTCTGCGAGTTGGCAACCTTTCAAGCCGATAAGTGCAGAGCAAAAACTACCCCTACTAGCATCACTTTATCTAATAGCTCCTTTAGTTTTATGGGGAGCTAACAAAATATTTGGTAATTGTTTTTCAAGTTACGGCTTAGTCTGGAATTGGTCAATTTTACAATCGTTGGCGATAGGATTTGTCATTGGCGCAACTGGTTTAGCGATTTTATTTGGATTGCAAACTCTGTTAGGTTGGGTAAAGTGGGAATTAGCAGGAAAAAAAATTATATCCGTTACGCTACCAATTTTGCTTATAGCAGTCGGGATTAGCGCAATTGAAGAATTAATATTTCGTGGTTTTGTATTGACGCAATTGCAGCAAGACTTCTCAATATATATAGCCGCAGCAATAGCAAGTTTGATTTTTGCCGTACTACATTTAGTTTGGGAACAAAAAGAGACGTTACCCCAATTGCCTGGATTGTGGTTAATGGGGATGGTTTTAGTATTAGCAAGATATGTAGATAAGGGATTGGGTTTAGCTTGGGGATTGCATAGCGTTCTGGTGTGGGCGATCGCTACTATAGATACAGCCGAACTAATAACCTATACAGGAAACGTACCGGAGTGGGTAACGGGGAAGTATGGGAAGCCTTTAGCAGGATTAACGGGAATTAGCTTTTTACTAGCTATTGGGGCGGTTTTGGGGCTGGGGTTGCAGTAATAATTGTAATGGGATTTAGAGGATAAAAGCGCGTTAAGTGGGCGACAGGTACAGAACGAGACAATTGTACTTGTAATAGCCCGTAATTCCAAGCGCGATCGCTTAACCAAGCTAAAGCCATCGTTAAATGTTCCACTGTAGCTAGGGCTAAAACTAATACTCCTTGGGGAGAGATGCGATCGCAAGCGTTCAATATTTGCGCCAAATTTCCGCCACTACCACCAATAAAAACGCGATCAGGATTAGGTAAATTAGTTAAACTATCCGGCGCTGCGCCAAGAATAGCCTCAACATTATCTACTTGAAAACGGCGGCAATTTTCAGTAATTAATCCGTAACCAATGGCAGTTTTTTCAATTGCGTACACTTGGCAATTAGGGCATAAACGCGCAATTTCGATAGAAACTGAACCCGTACCCGCGCCAATATCCCACACTACTTGTTGAGATTGTAAAGCAAGCTCTCCCAATACCAAAACCCTAATTTCGCGCTTCGTCATTAATCCAGGGCGATCGCTAAAACCTAAATAATGGCGATCGCTGATCCCAAAGTGCGGTAATTGTGTGATGTCTAAATCCCTTGTTTCTTGGCGAAGTAAAATAACGACATTTAAAGGTGCAAAAGTTCGCTCAATTAATTCTGAAGCCCAAAAGCAACTAACTTGCTCTTTGTCGCCGCCTAAGTTTTCGCATACCCAGAATTTGTAATTAGTAGGTAAATCTAAGGCTAAATACAATTGCGCGATCGCCTTTGGGGTATTAACTCCATCTGTTAGAATGGCAATTTTTTCTTTACCCTGCTGCAAAACTTGAATCAGTTGGTCGCAATTGCGCCCATGAACACTTACAAAACAGGCATCTTGCCAGGGGACTTTAATAGAGCTAAAAGCTAACTGTACGGCGCATAAATGCGGGTGAAAAGTCAGATTTTCTGAGGGTAATTCTAGTAGCAGCAGTCGTCCTAAACCAAAAAATAAAGGATCGCCCGAAACTAAAATTACGATACATTCCTCTACTGAGGCGCGAATTAGATTAATTGCTTGGGTAAAATCGGACAGAGTTAGGCGCTTGGCGGGATGGGTGGGAAAATAACTTAAATGGCGATCGCTACCTATTAATAATGTTGCTTTACTAACTATCTCGCGCACTGCGTCTGTTAGTCCCACAGCGCCATCTAAACCAATCCCGACTACGTGGATTTTCACAAAATAACTCCTACAGTAATTAGACGTTGCAGCGCAACGTCTCTACGTTAGATATCCCAGGCGATTACAATTAGCGCGTTAACAATCGCTGCGGCGACAGGAGATCCCCCTTTGCGCCCATCAATCCGAATTTGATTAACCGGAGTATTTGCTAAAGCGGTTTTTGATTCTAAAACCGAAATAAAACCAACGGGTGCGCCAATTATTAAGGGTGGATTAATAGAGGTATTTAACTCATTACATAAGGCTAAAAGTGCTGTAGGAGCATTGCCAATTACATAAATTGCTTCGGGAAACTCTCGCCAACATTCTATTAAACCTGTTTCGGTGCGAGTTTTGCCGGGAAGCGCGACAGATACTCGCTCTACAGCGCTAATTATCGGGTTATTAAAAGTTTGAGCAACTAAGTTAGTTATCCCTTGCTTAACCATACTTACATCTGTAACAATCGGTACGCCACGACGCAAAGCTGCAACCCCAGAGGCGATCGCGTCAGTGCTAAAGTAAATCAATTCTTTAAACTCAAAATCTGCCGTAGAGTGAATTACTCGCCGAATAATTGCATACTCCAAGGGATTAAAATTGTGCGTTCCAATTTCGCCATCGATGGCGGCGAAACTTTGTACCATAATGGGATGAATAGGCAGCATACCGCAATTAAAAGGTCAAAATTGCCCAATCTTGTTCGCGGTAATAGTGCGTCATATCATCAAACTTCCGCAACTGGGCTTGATAAATTTTCAATGGATAGTCTGACAATTGTTGATTTAGTTCGCTAATTGTTTTACTAAGGCGATCGCGCTCTAAGCTTGGTGTAACTTCCCCAAAATAGCCTAACGTAATATGGGGCGTAAAGTGATAGTGCTGTTCCATGCCCAAAGCTGTTAAATCGGGGCTTTGATAAATTGCTCGCCGTAGGTTTAATATTTGATTATAAGCATTTTCATTTTTGGGTACTAAAGAAACACCAATTGCTCTTGGCATAACTGTTATGCCCAAAATCTGCCACTCTATCGGTGATGCTGTTTTCGCTTGCTGATATTGCTCAAATATTTTCGAGATGGCGTTAATTAACTTAATATCAAATTTTTCTACATTTTCTTGGGCATAGTTGTAAGCACTTTCCCAGATTAAATCTGCCAAGGTAATATGAAGGCTACCCGGCGGTACAGGTACAATTAAATCTTTTGGAGAAAGTTCAATTAGCTGTTTTTGAAAGCTATGGAGACTTTGATAAAAATCGATATTTTGGTTATCGTCCTGAGCGGGGGGCGCAATTACGGTATAACCAGGGAAAGCTACAGCTTGTCTCCCACCTCCAGGAAGTAGTTTAAACTTCGGCGATGAGTGGATGTGCTGCACTTGCGTTTTATAATTTTCTGGCATCGCCAGCTTTGCTACCCGGGTTAAATAAGTCTGATAATTGTCATCCAAGATCCGTCGCCTCGCTTCCCTTGTTAAATTTTACGCCAAGATTAGTCATTTAAAATTTGTGTAGCTAACAAATACTTTCTTATGCCAATTTACTACTATTGGGGAGATGATGAATTTGCGATCGCATCATCAGTACAGATATTACGCGCTCAAACTGTCGATTCTAACTGGGCTAGTTTTAACTATACTCAACACACCTCTGATACTCCTGATGCGGTTACTGAAGCGCTAAATCAAGCTATGACTCCAGCTTTTGGCACTGGTAGCCGTTTAGTTTGGCTGGTAAATACTACTATTGGTCAACAATGCCCTGACGATCTACTTGTTCAATTAAAGCGTACTTTGCCTGTAATCCCCGAAACGTCAGTTTTGCTACTAACTAGCCGCAATAAACCCGATGGTAGGCTTAAATCTACAGCTTTGTGGAAAGAGTACGCCGAAATTAAAGAGTTTGCCTTAATTCCGCCTTGGGAGACAAAGCAGCTAGTACAGCAAGTTGAAAAAATTGCCCAAGAAGTCGGGGTAAAACTATCTTCTAGCAGCACAACTTTAATCGCCCAATCTGTAGGTAATAATACTCGCCAACTGTATAATGAGTTGACAAAACTGCGTTTGTATGCTGGCGATTCTCAAGCCCCAATAAGTATAGATATTGTCAATAATTTAGTTCAAGCCACATCGCAAACGAGCTTAGACTTAATAAAAGTAATTGCTGAGGGAAATACCGCCCAGGCGTTAACATTGGTAGGGCAATTACTTAATCGTAACGAGCCTGGTTTAAAAATTGTTGCCACTTTAGTCGGACAATTTCGGACTCTGTTATGGGTAAAAATAATGACAGAAGCTCAAGAGCGCGATAAAAAAATAATTGCTCAAGCAGCAGAAATTGGCAACCCTAACCGCGTTTACTTTCTCCAGCAAGAAGTAAAGTCTCTCAGCGTCGAGCAACTTGTGGCTACTTTACCTTTGTTGCTAGAGTTGGAAGTTAGTCTCAAGCAAGGAGCCGAAGAAGAGGCTCTGCTGCAAACTAAAGTTATCCAGCTAAGTCAAATTTTCCTGTAACTTAGCGATAAACTTTCTTGTATGGCAATTAATCGCTGGAACTTATAACGTCTAAAATACTTCAAAACATAATGATACCGCTCCGGTGTTGTAGTTTTGCCAAGATCCGTAATTATGCTCACCCCTTTACCAATCAATTCTTACCCAAACCGGATGTTGTCGCGCAGTCTTATTGTGGTAGTTTTTTCGGCTCTAGGTTTGCTCTCTGGATTTGCGCCTGACGTTTCCGGGCGTTTTGGAAGTATAGTTTTTAGTAGCGCTGCTTACGCTCAAGACTTTAGCGATGGCGATATTGCCAAATTTGCCCGCGCTGCGTTGGCGATTGAAATGGAGCGCCGAAGTACCCAGCAAAAAATTAGCAGTCTGACTGGGGGAAATGTACCAGAAGTTAGTTGCGATCGCCCAGAAGCTTTAGCTAGTCTGTCAGCAGGTATCCGCAATCAATTTGAAAGCTTTTGCGAATTTTCCGCCAAAAAGATTCGAGAGCATGGTTTAGATGTGGGGCAATTTAACGCCATCAAAAATAGGTACAATAGCGATCCCGCCGTTAAAAAACGAGTAAATCAAGAATTGCGCCGTCTGCGTGGTTAAAGTTATTTATGCTAACTTTGACGCAAATTAAGCCGCCAAACAAGTCTACTTTAGTCAATTTTAGTTTAGCTCTAACGGCGGAAGAACGTACTCGCAGCCGTCACCGTTTTACAACGGTAGAAGGAGAAGTTGTCTACTTACATTTACCTAGAGGCACGGTATTGCAAGCAGGAGATTTGTTGCAAGACTACGGAGAAACTATTTTAGTGCGAGTTAGCGCCAAATCAGAGCCAGTTATTACCGTAACTACAACTAATTCTTTAGAATTACTCAAAGCTGCGTATCACCTAGGCAATCGTCACGTACCTGTAGAAATTTCTACCGATTATTTACGTTTAGCGCCCGACCCAGTATTGCAAAAAATGCTAGAACAGCTAAACTTTGAGGTAATTTCGGAAATTATGCCATTTTTCCCCGAACAAGGCGCGTACAAGCATCATAGCAATGGATAGTCAGGTTTTAAGCTTGTTACAGTTAGTTAGTCCGGCTTTACCTGTGGGAGCTTATAGTTACTCAGAAGGATTAGAGACGCTGGTAGAATGGGGAAAAATTAGTAGTAATCACACACTCAAGCACTGGTTAGAGCAAGAATTGAGTTATGGCGCAATTCGCATCGAAGCGGCGGTAATGTTACGGGCTTATCAAGCTACAGTCTCGAAGGATAAAACCGCTTTAAGTTACTGGAATACATGGCTATCCGCCGCCAGAGAAACTAGCGAGTTACGCGCCTCTAGTTGGCAAATGGGACAAAGTTTAATGCACTTGTTGTTAGCAATTAAACCTCTAGAAGCGCAGAGTTTTTGTTTGCAGGGTGAATGTAATTATGCTGTTTGTTTGGGAATTTTCGCCGCTTTAGAGCAAATAGATTCAAAATCTTTAATTCTCGGCTACTTGCACAGTTGGGCGACTAATTTAATTACTGCGGGTGTAAAAATAATTCCTTTAGGACAAACCGCCGGACAAATTTTACTGCACGAATTACACACTAATATTAGCGCTGCGGCTACAGAAATTATTAGCTTAGAAGATGATGAGCTTAGTAGTTGCTCTTGGGGTTTATCTTTGGCAAGTATGGCGCACGAAACACAATACACGCGCTTGTTTCGCAGTTGAAACAGCACAAAAGCCTTTAAGCAAATAGCGCTAAGTTAAAAAATATTTCGGTATTAGCGATCGCAGACTTAAGTTTTAATCTAATTATTCTTACTGTATAGTTGATCCACTGTCAGGAAAATTTCAAATTTTTACCTTGGTGATGGATAAGGGAAAAAACTTTCGCTTTGAATCGTGGTTGGTAGCAAGAAGTCGAATTACCATCTAATATTTTGACATTTATTCATGTCTACTGTAACATAATATACTTGCAAGAATATAGGTAGTAACATAGACAAAATGTTGAGCAAGTAGAGCTAAAAAATAATCTATCACCCTGCTAGTTAATATCCAAACCAGTACAAGATTTATAACTATTTTGCAAAGATTTTATCAAGTACGTAACCGAATTATCAAAGAGATTACTCAACTTCCTGTTTTTAGGGATTCATCTGAGCTTGCTTATACAGCAGCGCTTGAAGAATACCGCAGCAAGTTACCTGTAATTTCTCCACAAGACCTTGATATAGTTGACACCATAAGACGTGAAGGAGTTTTTGTAACCTCTTTAAAAGATTTGGGAATTTGTTGTACATCATTACTTACTGACGCAGCCTACAAACTATTACCAACGATACCCACAATTCCCTCTAAAAATAAATATGAATTTGCTATCCATGCTACTCCCTCTCAAATTATGAGCTACCCAGAGATTTTTCTCTGGGGACTTGAAGAAAGGTTACTTAATATTGTAGAGAGTTATATTGGTCTTCCAGTCGCCTATCATGGCGCATATTTACGTAGAGATGTTGTCAATAATGTACAACTAAAGTCGAGGCTATGGCATACCGATATGGAAGATTATCGTAACTTTAAAGTTATAGTCTACTTAAATGATGTAAGTGAGGATGGTGGCCCGTTTCAATATATCCCCAAGTATTTAACATCATTATTATCTTCGTCACTCAACTATAGTTCTGGTTATATTAAAGATGAGACTGTAAAAAAAGTTATACCTGAATCATCTTGGAACTCTTGTACAGGTTCTTCTGGTACAGTAGTTTTAGTTGATTCTGCTAATATTTTTCACCGAGGGAAAATTCCTACAGGGTCAGACAGGTTCGCACTATTTTTTGATTACACTTCTAGACGACCGAAATATCCCTTTTATTGCAAATCTTCCTTACCTAAAGATGAACTATCGGTACTTGCATCAAGGCTCTCAGAACTTCAGAGAGAGTACATTTATTGGAGACAAAACTGATATTCTTAAATAAGTAAGGATAAATTGTAGTGATGTACGAAGTACCGAATGGCATCAATATGATGATCTGGTCACTTTAATTTTAGTAGTCTAAAGTTAAAATACAACTTTAGATAATAGTTTACGTGAATGCTTTTCGTGTCGGAGTAGCTGGGCCTGTTGGCTCTGGTAAAACAGCTTTGGTAGATGCTCTGTGTAAGGCATTGCGCCAACAATATGATATTGCTGTAGTCACAAATGATATATATACTCAAGAAGATGCTCAGTATTTAGTGCGAAGTCAGGCATTAGAGAGCGATCGCATTATTGGGGTAGAAACGGGTGGTTGTCCACATACGGCGATTAGAGAAGATGCGTCAATTAACTTAGTTGCGATCGCCCAATTAGAACAAAGATTTTCTAATCTAGACTTGGTATTTTTGGAAAGTGGCGGCGACAATTTGGCAGCAACTTTTAGTCCAGAATTGGTAGATTTAACTATATACGTGATTGATGTAGCCGCCGGAGACAAGATCCCGCGTAAAGGTGGGCCAGGAATTACTAAGTCTGATTTGCTGGTAATTAACAAAATTGATCTTGCTCCTTACGTGGGAGCAGATTTAGGGATTATGGAGCGCGATACTAAAAAAATGCGGGGTAATAAAGCCTTTGTGTTTACTAACTTGAAGACGCAAATCGGAGTCGATAGGGTAATTGATTTTGTACAGAGTTATATTTGCTAGGGTTTAAACCGCATGGAGCAAGAAAGACGTTGCATCGCAACGTCTCGTTGCAAAATTTATACATTTAATTAGCAACGCCGTTTATTTATAATTGACTATATATAATAAAAAATTATGCAAATTCCTCGCTTGCATCCCGATACTGTCGAGCAAGTAAAACAAAAAGCAGACATTTACGATGTTATTTCCGATCACGTTGTTTTACGCAAAGGTGGGAAAGGCTTTGTAGGCTTATGTCCTTTTCACACCGAAAAAACTCCTAGTTTTAGCGTCAGTCAATCAAAGCAAATGTATTACTGCTTTGGCTGTAACGTGGGTGGAGATGCGATTAAGTTTTTGATGGAGTTACAAAAGCAGTCTTTTAGCGAAGTAGTATTAGATTTAGCAAGGCGCTATCAAGTAACAGTACAAACTTTAGAACCTGAGCAACGCCAGCAATTACAGCAACAGTTGTCGTTACGAGAGCAATTGTACGAGATTTTAGCGCTCGCAAATCGGTTTTATCAACACGCTCTATATCAACCTCAAGGGGAAGCAGCTTTACATTACTTATTTGCCCGAAAACTTAAAGCTGAAACTATCCAACAATTTAACTTAGGCTACGCGCCCGATAGTTGGGAAACATTATACCGTTACTTAGTAGAACAAAAACGTTACCCCGTACAGTTGTTACAACAGGCGGGTTTACTGCGTCAACGTCAATCGGGAGATGGCTATTATGACTATTTTCGCCATCGCGTCATGATTCCTATCCTTGATTTGCAAGGGCGCGTGATTGGCTTTGGAGGGAGAAGTTTAGGCGATGAGCAACCAAAGTATCTTAACTCCCCAGAAACGGAGCTTTTTAGTAAAGGTAAAACCTTATTTGCTTTAGATAAAGCTAAGTCGGCAATTTCTGAGCTTGATTGTGCAGTAGTAGTTGAAGGATATTTTGATGCAATTTCGCTGCACGCGGCGGGAATAACTAATGTAGCGGCTTCTCTGGGTACAGCGCTCAGTTTAGAGCAAGTAAGACAAATATTACGTTACAGCGAGTCAAAACAATTAATTCTCAACTTTGATGCGGATGTGGCGGGTATTCAAGCGTCAGAAAGAGCCATTGGTGAAATTGCTAACCTAGCTTATCGCGGGGAAGTACAACTAAAAATTCTTAATTTACCCGCCGGAAAAGATGCAGATGAATACTTGCATACTTCAACGCCGGAGGATTACAGAGATTTACTCGCAAAGGCTCCATTGTGGCTAGATTGGCAGATTTTACAACTAATAGGCGATCGCAATCTTAAACAAGCTACAGACTTTCAGCAAGTGGCTAAAGCAATGGTAAAGCTACTCCAGCAAATTGATAACAGCGATACCCGCAATTATTATGTAAGTCGCTGCGCGGAGATTCTTAGCTTAGGAGATGCACGACTTGTACCATTACGAGCGGAGAATTTATTAGCCCAAATTTCTCCTAAATATCAGTCAAGCAAACCAATTGCTTACAAAACTCAAAAGCAGAGTAGCCCTAAAGATAAAGCCTTCCCCGAAGCCTCGGAGCGCAGTCTATTAGAGCAAGCAGAGGCTTTGCTATTGCGAATTTATCTCCACTGCCCAGAACATCGTCAAGCCGTCAGTAGCGCCTTACACGAGCAAAATTTGCAATTTAGTTTGTCTCATCACCGCTTTTTGTGGCAGCAAATTGTCGATGAAAAGTCTGAGATAAATTCAACAGAGGAGCAAGTCAGTTTAGTTTCTCGTATTCAAACTCGCTGTTTACAATCTGCTACAGAAGTAGCCCAAGTTTCTCCTCTATTTCACTTAGATGAAAAAACCCAGCAAGATTTACTCCGGGGTACGCAAGTAATTCAAGCCGCTACCGCTTGTATGGAAAGAGTGTTGTGTGAAAAACGCTATCGCTCGTTTTTGGATTTGTGGGAGCAAACAGATCCCATAAACGATCCTGAAAACTCCCAATTATATTATCAGTCGTTGTACACCGCACAAAGGCGGCTGCAAGAGTTAGATTTGATGCGCCAATTTTGCTTGACAGACTTACTATAGTGGCGCATCTAATACTTACTTACACATCAACGTTTCGCGGGTTTCTTTCCCAGTGGTGGGGTTAGTACCTTGAGCTATTTTACACAAGTTGTCTTGCTCATCTTGGCGCAGCAATACATCGGTAAAATCCGCACCGTCAATAATTGCGCCATCAAACTTAGCATTAGCAGCAAAAGCCCCGGTTAAAACTGCATTAGTTAGGTTAGTTTTAATAATTCGGGCTGCATCTAAGGTTGCATTAGTCAAATTTGCGCCTTCCAAATTTGCTGACTCTAAATTAGCTGCAAAAAAACTTACACCTGTCAAATCGCTATGACTTAGATTGCTGTTGCGTAAATTGGCTTTAGTAAAACTCGCATCGGTCAATACTTGCCCAGAAAAATCTCTGCCGAGCAAGTTTTCTCTGTTATAGTCAAGAGCAAAAGCTGGGGAAATCCAAATACTTGCACTTACGAGCAT
>CAJQOK010000433.1 GCA_905479905.1 uncultured Aliterella sp. | reverse complement strand
ATCGTGGGCGTAGACGGGCCGACTCATCAAGGAATGTACGATATAGCTTATTTGCGTTGCTTGCCTAATATGGTGCTAATGGCTCCTAAAGACGAAGCAGAACTACAAAGGATGATTGTTACTGGTGTAGAACATACAGAGGGGCCGATTGCGATGCGTTATCCTAGAGGTAACGGCTATGGCGTACCTTTGATGGAAGAAGGCTGGGAAGCTTTACCTATTGGTAAAGGCGAACTTCTGCGTCAGGGCGATGATGTATTGTTAGTTGGTTTTGGTTCAATGGTTTATCCAGCAATGCAGGTTGCGGAAATTTTGAGCGAACACGGCGTTCAAGCAACAGTGGTAAATGCTAGGTTTGCTAAACCTTTAGATACCGACTTGATTTTGCCTTTAGCTAAACAAATTGGGCGCGTCGTTACCTTAGAAGAAGGCTGTCTAATCGGTGGCTTTGGTACGGAGGTAGCGGAAGCGTTGTTAGATGCCGATGTAGTTGTTCCAGTGAAGCGATTGGGCGTACCTGATATATTAGTCGATCATGCCGAACCAAATGAATCTAAAGCAGATTTGGGTTTAACAACTCCCCAAATGGCAAAACAGATACTAGATGCTTTTTTCAGCAAGCAGCCATCGGTGGTTTAATTCTTGGGTAAGAGGGTGAGTAATCCTCACCCTTACACATAGTTAGAAATTTCAATTAAATTGCCATCAGGCTCGCGTATGTAGATTGATTTGATCGTTCCTATAGCTCCGGTTCTGCGTACAGTTTTCGGTTCTAGCAGTTCAATACTCAAGGAAATAAGGTAATCTATTACTCGATAAAGAGGAGTTACGGTAACTAAACAAATGTCTGCCGAACCAGGAGTAGAATTTAGAGCTTTTGGCTCAAATTCCTTGCCCACTTGATGAAGGTTGATTTTCTGATTGCCAAATTGTAATGCTTTGCGATCGCCTCCAAAAGTAACCACTTGCATTCCGAGAACGCGAGCATAAAAATTACAAGTAGCATCGATGTCACAAGCAGTAAGAACAAAATGGTCAATTCGCTCAATCTTTATTAAGTTTACGTCCATAAACACATTACAAATACTTTTATGATGTCTCAAAATACACAAGTTTATCCGGTTATTTGGTCTGAAAACGCTGTGTGGCTAATTGATCAGACGCGCTTACCTAACGAATACTCCTTAGTAGAAATTCATCGTAGCGATGATATGGCGCAAGCTATTAAAACGATGATTGTTCGCGGTGCGCCTGCAATTGGCGTAGCGGCGGCTTATGGGATGTATTTGGGCGCAAGGGAGATTGACACCCAAGACAGAGATTATTTTTTGACGCAGTTAGAAGAAGTTGGTAAATTATTGCGTTCTACTCGTCCGACGGCAGTAAACTTATTTTGGGCGATCGCGCGAATGCTCCGCACCGCCTACGAAAGCATTGGTACTGTAGGAGAAATTAAAGAAATTCTCCTCAAAACCGCTCAAACAATCAATTCGGAGGATTTGCAAACTTGTCATGCGATCGGTGATTATGGCTTAGAAGCTTTACCCGCAACTCCAAATAAATTAAACTTGCTAACTCACTGCAACGCCGGAGCTTTGGCAACGGCTGGCTACGGTACAGCCCTAGGTGTAGTGCGTTCTGCTTGGCGTGAAGGACGTTTGACAAGATTATATGCCGACGAAACCCGTCCTCGCCTCCAAGGGGCAAAACTCACCGCTTGGGAGTGCGTAACAGAAGGTATGCCTGTAACAGTTATAACTGATGGCATGGCAGCCCATTGTATGCAGCGTAAAATGATTGATGCAGTTGTAGTAGGAGCCGATCGCATTGCAGCAAATGGAGACACCGCAAATAAAATCGGTACTTACAGTCTGGCTTTAATTGCCAAAGCTCACAATGTACCTTTTTTTGTAGCCGCACCTCTATCTACGATTGACTTTGAACTAGATACAGGTAGCGCAATTCCTATTGAAGAACGCGATCCAGTTGAAATTTATCAAGTAGGATCAACAATTATCACTCCTGAAGGCGCAGAGTTTTACAACCCAGCCTTTGATGTTACTCCCGCCAACTTAATTACAGCCATTATTACCGAACACGGCGCATTTACTCCTAATCAGTTACACACACAGCTATATCAAAAACAAATGGTTTAACGAAGATAAATGAAAATCCGCTCCGAACAGCCATCAGACTATCGAGGGATTGCTGAGGTAATTCTGCAAGCATTTGAGCAGGATAATGAAGTTCGTCTAGTACAGGAAATTCGCATATAGCGATCGCTATATTCCTAATCTTTCCTTAGTAGCAGAGGTAAACGACGTTATTATCGGTCACATCTTATTTAGCTATATAGATTTAGTAAATGATGTAACTTACAAAGTTCTTGGTTTAGCTCCTTTAGCTGTGCGATCGCAGTTTCAAAAGCAAGGTATTGGTAGCGCTTTGGTACGAGAGGGTTTAACAAGAGCAAATGTAATGGAAGAATCTATAGCGATCGTTTTGGGACATCCTCAGTTTTATCCCCGTTTTGGTTTTGAACCATCGATTGGCTACGGTATCGAGTCTCCCTTTCCAGTACCAGAAGATTATTTTATGGTTAAGCCACTCAATAGCTATCAAGATACCCAGAGAGGAAAAGTTATTTATCCACCAGCTATTGCAGGAGTTTAAGGATATAGAGCATTCCCCGTAGTTGGCTCGAATACAAACAATTGGTCTAAGTCTAAGTTTAAAGATATGCGATCGCCCATTTGCGAAGTCTCATTCCCCCCTTGCACATTTATTTGCACTCCTACTATCTCTGCGCGAATTAAGGTTTCTCTCCCTAAAGGCTCTAATACCTTTACCTCCACAACTAAGCCATCTTTAGCTGCTTGGTTGATATAAATATTTTCGGGACGAATCCCCAAATCAAAACTCTGTCCCTCATTGGGATTTAATCTCTCTCTAACACTTTCAGGACAAGCTAAAAATTGATTTCCGACCTTAAAACTATTATTTGTATAAATTGCCGGAATAATATTCATGGCTGGATTGCCTAAAAATGTCGCCACCATTCGGTTAGCAGGTTTGGCATAAATACTTTGCGGTGCGCCAATTTGCTGAATTTTACCGTTATTTAATACCACAATGCGATCGCCTAATGTCATCGCCTCGGTTTGATCGTGGGTAACATAAATAGTTGTAATCCCTAACTGTTGGTGCAATTGCTTTAGTTCAACCCTCGTATCGTCTCTTAATTGAGCATCTAAATTAGATAAAGGCTCATCTAATAAAAATACTTGTGGTTGACGCGCGATCGCTCTCCCTAAGGCTACTCTTTGTTGTTGTCCTCCCGAAAGCTGTTTTGGCGTGCGATCTAGCAAGTGTTCCAAAGCCAGACTTTTTGCAACTACCTTCACTCGCTCTTTGATAGTTTTAGCATCGGCTTTTCTCATCTGCAAACCAAAGCCAATATTTT
>CAJQOK010000432.1 GCA_905479905.1 uncultured Aliterella sp. | reverse complement strand
CTGAACGCCTAGAAATGGCTAGAAAATATGCCAAAGCTGACACTATTAACTACGAGGAAATTAATACAGGCGATGCCCTTAAAGAAATGACGGGCGGACGAGGCCCCGATTGTTGCCTAGACGCAGTAGGTTTAGAAGCTCATGGTGTGGGCTTTGAAGACTTTTACGATCAGACAAAACAAAAGTTAAAGCTGGAAACAGATCGTCCCCACGTTTTACGCGAAATGATGGTTGCTTGTCGTAAAGGCGGCACGCTTTCAGTTATGGGCGTTTATGGCGGCTTTGTGGACAAAATGCCCTTTGGTGCGCTGATGAATAAGGGCTTGACCATGAGGGCGGGTCAAATGCACGGTCAAAAGTATATGCACAAGTTACTAGATTTAGTTTTAACTGGACAACTTGATCCCTCTTTTGTTGTTACCCATCAATTACCCCTAGAACAAGCGCCGGAAGGCTACAAAATTTTTCAGCAAAAAGAAGACAACTGCATCAAAGTTGTTCTTAAACCTTAAGTTAAAAACCTCACCAAATACCCTTATGAAAGCAGTTTGCTGGCATGGCACGAACGATGTCCGAGTTGACACCGTACCCGATCCCAAAATTATCAATCCGCGCGATGCAATTATTAAAATTACATCTACCGCAATTTGTGGTTCTGACTTGCATCTTTATAATGGTTTTAACCCCACCATGAAGCCCGGAGACATCCTCGGACATGAATTTATGGGAGAAGTGGTTGAACTCGGTAGCGCCGTTAAAAATGTCAGTATAGGCGATCGCGTTGTTGTTCCTTTTACAATTTCCTGCGGGTCATGCTTTTTCTGCAACCGCGATTTGTGGTCGTTGTGCGATAACTCCAATCCCAACGCTTGGATGGTAGAAAAAATCATGGGTTATTCCCCTTCTGGTCTTTTCGGCTACTCTCATTTGACGGGCGGTTATGCTGGCGGACAAGCTGAATACGCCCGTGTTCCCTTTGCTGATACTGGCTTATTTAAGATTCCTGACGGACTAACCGACGAACAAGTTTTGTTTCTTACCGACATATTCCCCACCGGATACATGGCGGCGGAAAACTGCGATATTAAACCTGGGGATACGGTAGCAATTTGGGGTTGTGGCCCTGTGGGACAGTTTGCGATTAAAAGCGCTTATATGCTGGGCGCTGAAAGAGTAATTGCTATTGACCGAGTTCCCGAACGATTGAAAATGGCAGAAGAACAAAGCAAAGCAGAAATCATTAACTACGAAGAAGTAGATGCAGGGGAAGCACTTAAGGAAATGACTGGGGGACGTGGGCCAGATTCTTGTATGGATGCGGTGGGAATGGAGGCACACGGAACAGGTTTGGATGGATTCTACGACCAAGCAAAACAAGCGTTGCGTTTGGAAACCGATCGCCCTACAGCTTTACGTCAAGCGATCGTTGCCTGCCGTAAAGGTGGCACAGTGTCCGTACCTGGTGTTTACACTGGCTTTATAGACAAAGTACCAATGGGCGCTTTTATGAACAAAGGTTTGACAATGAAAACAGGGCAAACCCACGTACATAGATACTTCCGCCCGTTACTCGAACATATCCAAAACGGGGATATCGATCCTTCTTACATCATTACTCACCGGATGAAAATAGAAGACGCACCCCACGCCTACGAAATCTTTAAGCACAAAAAAGATAACTGCATCAAAGTTGTTCTCAAACCGTGAAATATCTAAACCCTTTTATTCTTTGCCTTCTATCTGCTGTAACTTTTACATCTCCCGTCCAAGCGCTACCCCAAGAAAAAAAGGTAGGCAATATCGAACAAGTTGCCTCTTTTAGTGGGCCTATGCCTACAGGTGTGACTGTTTCCGCTAATGGTCGAATTTTTGTCAATTTCCCTCGCTGGGGTGACAAGGTAGATTACACCGTGGCGGAAGTCAAAAACGGTCGCACGGTAGCTTATCCTAACGCTCAAATTAATCGCTTAAATCTCAGCAAACAAACTGATTCGCTAGTTTCAGTGCAAAGCGTAGTTATAGATCCTCAAGATCGTCTATGGCTACTAGATACCGGAAGTATTAAGTTTGGCCCGACAACTTACGGTGGGCCAAAACTAATTGGTGTTGACCTTAAACAAAACCGCGTCTTTAAAACTATCTTGTTTCCGCAAGAAGTAGCTTTGCCTACAACTTATCTCAACGACATCCGCTTTGATTTGCGGCGAGGTAAGGCTGGAATTGCCTACATTACCGATTCTTCCGGCAACGGCCCTAATGGAATTATTGTTGTAGACCTAGATTCGGGTAAAAGCTGGCGGCGATTAAACGATCATCCTTCAACTAAAGCGGTCAAAAACTTTTTACCTAGCGTTGAAGGTCAAGTAGTTCGCAATCGTCCCTCTGCAAATCAGCCCTCCACGCCTATTACTATCGGCTCTGATGGTATCGCTATTAGTGCCGACGGCAAAACATTATATTACTGTCCCTTAGCTGGACGGCGATTGTATAGCGTCAGTACCGATGCTTTAGCAAACGAGCAAATAACTGACGAACAAGTAGCAGCAACGGTTGTAGACTTGGGGGAAAAAGGCGGCGCATCTGATGGCTTAGAGTCCGACTCTCAAAACCGCGTCTATTTAACTAATTACGAGCAAAATGCTATTCAAAGGCGATCGCCTAATGGATCTTACGAAACTTTAGTTAATGATGATCGCGTACTTTGGCCCGATACTATGTCTCTAGCCCGTAACGGCTACCTTTATTTCACCGCCAATCAACTCCACCGTCAGGCGCAATACCAAAACGGCAAAGATTTGCGCCAAAAGCCTTACAGCTTATTTCGCCTCCGCGTTAATGCCCAGCCAGTTTTACTGAAATAGTTACTTAAATTTATAGGAGATACCTATGAGCGATACAAGTGTAAAAAAAGTCGATTCGACTACTTCCCCCACAGGTCAATTAGGACAAAAATATCTCGCCTCTGGTAAATCTGTATCTATGCGTTTGTGGGAAAACGAAGAACCAACACCAGAACCAAAACCCCCAGGTACGCGCGAGTATGAAACCGTTGGTTATGTAATTAGTGGCAAAGCTGAACTGCACATTGAAGGACAAATGATTTTGTTAGAACCTGGCAATTCTTGGGTTGTTCCTAAAGGTTCTTCTCATACCTACAAAATCTTAGAATCCTTTACCGCCGTCGAAGCTACAAGTCCACCCGCCCAAGTTCACGGACGCGACGAACAGTAATATGCTTCCTCACCAAAAGCTAACAGCATTGTGGTGAGAACTTCCTAGTAAACAATTGGGGCAATTTAGTTTATGAAAGTAGCATTTTGGGATGAAGTATTCATCCCAAAATGCCTTGCAGTTATCCGTCGTAAGAATCACTGCCAAATCAGTACATTATGGTTGAAAAATTACGACGTTGAAGTTAAACGAACCTAAAGCCACTACTAAAGTCATCAATTTTGACGTTTTGTACTGTGGAAATTAGGTCACTCGTTTGGTCGGATGTATTTAAGAAGATGTTAGTAAATACTGCTCCCGAATTTGTATAACCTTGAGATAAAGAATATTGCTCTTTGGTTCCGTTAAGCTGGATTGTATCGTGGGTAGAGTTAAAGTCAGTAATTGTAGCAAAGCCAATAGCATCAGATTCATTTAAACTGTAGTAGACGTTGTTATCGTCCCCAAGGATAAAACTATCGCTTCCTGGCCCACCAGTTAAGATATCAATCTCGTTCCTACCGAATCCAAAAGCTGGAACGAAAGGGTCAACGCCTATTAAAGTATCGTCACCAGTTCCACCACTTAGGGTATCGTTACCAACTCCACCAACAAGTAGATCGTCTCCTCCATCACCAGCGAGGAAGTCTTTGCCTATACTTCCAAAGAGTGTATCTTTACCATTCCCGCCACTTAAGAAATCATCTCCAGTTTCCCCATCAGCGTTGTCATCACCATCTTCGCCGAAGACTTGGTCGTTGCCCGAACCTGCAAAAAAGCGATCGTTTCCCGTGCCGCCAAAAACTACATCATTCCCTTCACCACCATTGAGGATATCAGCCCCTTCATTTCCAAATATGCGATCATTGCCCCCATCACCAAAAACGCGATCGTTGCCTGTATTGCCGTTGAGAATGTCATTATCATTCCCTCCGCTTAAAAAATCGTCTTCACTACCGCCGCTTAGTGAATCATTTCCATCACCGCCAAACAAGTTGTCCGTTGCTTGCCCGCCATTGAGGATATCATTTCCTTGTTCACCATCTAGAGTATCTGTGCCATTGTCTCCGTTGATGGTGTCATTGCCAACTCCACCAAAGGCAACATCAAACCCGTTACCGCCACTGATGAAGTCGTCCCCACCAGCACCAAATACTTGCGAGTCTCCAAAAATCAAGTCATTACCGTCTTCACCATTAAGGGAGTCATCCCCACCGCCACCGATAATGATGTCAACCCCACCACCACCAAAAACTGTATCGTTGCCATCAAGACTAAAGATGCCATCATCACCATCTAACCCAAAGATTAGATCGCTATCGTTAGTGCCAACGCGAATATCATTACCAGGCGTACCCTCAATTGGCGTGGACGCAGTTGCAGCGTCAAGGTTAAATCGAGCTTGAGAGTTTGTTGCTGATATAACTTCCTCTTCAAGTTGCAGGGCTAAAGCTCTTGAAGGCGGAACAACTTGTTGTAAGTCTGCTTGCAATTCGGCAGCTAACTTAGCTGCTTTTGGAGATAGCAAATTGTCGTCAAATTCCATTTGTATTTACCTGATTGTTTAGATCTGCCATGTTTGGGCGTGTGAATATCCGTTACCATGACAGGCTTTGGTTTACATTGTTGGTTGCATAGTCTTATCAAGACGTACAGAGTTAGCTGTAAGCTTGGAAGTGGCGATCGCTACCTATCTACTTCGTTTGTTGAGGAGTTTAAGCCTATATTTCTAGGAAACAAGAGTCGTTACATTGAGACTTACTTCAATAGTCAGTGCTATGGAAGATTTACAAAAATTACCAAGAATTTGGGTGTTCATGAAATTTATGGTTGATGTTTACACGAGCCAAAATATTTTCTGAATTCAAACGATGCACCCGTGCAAACATTACCATTTATTAGACAATTATGTCAATTATTTAGATAATATATCGCCCTTATTAACATTGCATATCAATAATAAGAATTGAGCGTAATCATGCAATACCCCATTGTGGTTCAACGTATAACCGTAATAGCCGGACACCAATAGTTACTATTCTTTATTGGCAACCGTTAGGATACTTAGTTTACATTTAATTATCAAGAATAATTAACACTACTTCTTCAAGTTTCGCTAATAGTGTGAAAAAGGTGAAATCGCCTCCGCTAGAGCGGATAAATAATCTCTATGCAAGTTTCAGAAGCTAAGATGAATCTGTACTACATTTTTATTAAAGTAGTTAAAAAAATCTATTTTTTATGACGATTTTTAGACTAACTTTTCTTGCTTCAACTTTGTTAGTCGGGTCTGATGATTGTGGCTATCAAACATTAAACACAAACCAAAGTTAAATATAACCAAACTTGCTGTACCAATCCAAAACCAGCCATCGCCGCTAATTTTGCGACTCAAAGCTTCACCAAAGACGCTTAAGCCTAAACCAATGCACAGCAAGCCGCCAACACCTTTAACTAACCACAATATTTTTTCTTGCTGCATACCTTAAAAAGAATATTGTTTGAAAACTTTAGTTTGTCCTTTTTTATCAAAAGAAACTACAGCGTAAGAATCTTTTTTATCGCCCATTTCCATTCCTGGCGTACCTACAGGCATACCGGGAACTGCAATACCTCTAATATTACTGGGTTTTTGTGCCAATAACCGCTTAATATCGTTGCTAGGAACGTGACCTTCTACAACGTAGCCATCAATTATTGCTGTATGACAAGAGGCTAAATCGTCGGTTACACCCTGTTCGTGTTTAAAGGTAATTATGTCAGTCGTGGGAACATTTTTTACGGTAAATCCTTGAGATTGCAAGTGCTTCATCCAAGCACCGCAGCAAGTACAAGCTGGATCTCGATACACAATTGCGTTTGG
>CAJQOK010000431.1 GCA_905479905.1 uncultured Aliterella sp. | reverse complement strand
TCATCATCTAATTGTTCGGGAGTCACAAATAGGTGTGAGTCATCAACCGTAAAGCCGCGTACTCTAGTTAAACCGCCAAGTTCTCCCGATTGTTCGTAACGATAAACCGTGCCAAACTCCGCCAAACGCATTGGTAGTTCGCGGTAGGAGCGCAATTCGCTTTTGTAAATTTGAATATGAAAAGGACAGTTCATTGGTTTGAGAACAAAACCCTGTTCGGCGGCGGCGGCTAATTCATCCTCCGCCATCAACGGAAACATATCTTCCTTGTATTTCTGCCAATGTCCAGAGGTTTTAAATAAGTCTACTCTGGCAATATGAGGGGTTACTACGGGCAAATAACCGCGTTTTAACTGCTCTTGTTGCAGGAAGCTTTCTAAAGTGCTTCTTAAAACCGTTCCTTTGGGTGTCCATAAAGGCAAACCTGGCCCCACCTCATCAGAGAAGATAAATAAGCCTAATTCTTTTCCTAGTTTGCGATGATCGCGTCTTATTGCTTCTTCTTTACGCCGTTTATATTCTGCTAATTGTTCGGGAGTTTCCCAAGCTGTAGCATAAATGCGCTGCAACTGAGCTTTAGTTTCATCTCCGCGCCAATAGGCTCCTGCAACGCTTTCAAGGGCGATCGCTTTAGGGTTCAATTCGCTGGTATTTTCTAAGTGTGGCCCCGCGCACAAGTCCCACCATTCTTCGCCTAGGTGATAAATTGTAATTGGCTCCTTAATGCCTTCTAATATCTCTAATTTGTAAGGCTCGTTAAGTTCTTTAATGCGGCTAGTTACTTCAAGGCGGTCTAATTCTTCACGAATTACAGGCAACTTGCGATTAATAATTTTCACCATTTCTTTTTGGATGGTTTTAAGATCCTTTTCAGTAAAGGGTTCTGGGTTGTCAAAGTCGTAGTAAAACCCATTTTCAATCGCAGGGCCGATAGTTACTTGTGCTTTGGGAAACAGCTTTTGTACTGCCATTGCCATCACATGAGACGCGGTATGGCGAATTTTTTGCAATTGGGGAGATTCGCTGCTACGAGGCAAATACATTTTTTCTGGTTGTTCGGGAGATATAGATTCTGACATCGGCGAATTTATTTTGTTTGGCTAGGACGAGAGGCAGTTTTGTTTACAGGGCGATCGCTTACTTTTTGCCTTGGTTTGAGTACACTTACTTACACCATTAGACAGATTTATGAGTTTTCACTGTTTCTATTTTATCTAAGCGATCGCCTGTCCTACTGCCCAATTATTGTAACTGCAAGTCTCAAAAAGCTTGTCTTGGCGCAATCTCAGCCCAAAAAAGCTGTTTTTTAATTAAAGTTAGTTGCAGATTATTAAGAAACTTAAATTAAGTTAATATAGAGGGGGGAAATACTAATCTATTTTTTATTCATGCTGAACTCGAACTTGCCGGAGCCAGAATTGCTTAAGACTGTGCTAAAGCCACTTTTGCAAGATTTTCATTACTGGTTTGGGCGCAGTCTTGCACTATTAGAAACTGAGAAAGTTGATTTTTTGACCCCGGAAGCGCAATCAGATTTGTTAGCGCGTGTCAAGCAGGCAAAACAAGAAGTAAGTGTCGCGCAAATTATGTTTGAAGCTACCGGAGAACAAGTAGGCATCGAAATGGCTGCTTTAATGCCTTGGCATCAATTGGTAACAGAATGTTGGAAAGTAGCAATGCGCCTACGTTTGCAACATTCTAGCGGGGAACCAGAAAAGGAAACATAAATAAAATTTCAAAACGCTCAATAATAAGTTATTGAGTGTTAAATAAGTTAATACACCTTTTGAACGACTTTTTAAACCGACTGCCTTAGAGGACAACGCAATGTTACACTTACTTTACATTTTAGCTTTTACAATTCTTGCTCTGATTGCTGTGAGCAATTTAATTCGCAACTTGATCGTGTTTAGTGTTGAAGGAGATGGCGTTTATTCTAAAGGGCAGTCGTCAAGTTATGCTCGTGGTCGTTCAGGTTCAAAGGTGGTACGCTCTGTTCCCCATCCAGAATTTTTAGATAGTACAGGCAATATAATTAAAGACCCTCTGTTGGTGATGCGTTCCATCGACGTTCAAGATGCCCGCGCTCATTTAGATGCGCTTTACGAAGCTTCTCCTGGCTATAGTGGTGAAATTGATCAAGAAAATTAATTAACTATATTTATTTATTAGGTTTGATAAATACCCTAGCCGTTGAAGGTTAGGGTATTTTGCTGCAAATTATTAAAATTTTCCCTGTTTTTTGGGCAAAAAGGCAACATAGAGCGTCGCTACATCTAGTTAAGCTTCTAAATCTTTGACTAACTTAGGCACTCCTGCCATCAAAATTTCCTATCCTGTGGCTGTAACTAATATATGATCATAAGCTTGATTGACTTTTTCAAGAGATGCTCCTGGCTCTAGCCTAAGTAATCTGTAGCATTGGTCTAGAGCGTTCATCTACACCAAACCTTAATACCATTCTTTTCATTGTGCCTTGCACAGGGTAAAATGGTCAGCAAGGTTGTATAAAACTATTGAAAAGTATTTTTTGACTGAGGATTTGAACAAAAAATTAACGCGATCGCTTACCCTATTCCCCAAAAGTCGCGCGCGAAACAGAGAAGGGCAACTTCCACTTTTACCCAGTTACGTTTGATTTAGACGTAATAACCTCCGTTGGACGGAGAATTTTTTTACCTAAATGAAACCCCTGGCGCAAAACTTTAGTAATTGTCTGATCTGGTAGATCAGAACGTACTTCTCGATCAACCACGCGGCACAAATCGAAGTCTGGCTGCGTTCCCACAAGTTCTATAGGTAAAACTTGGCGCTTTGCTAACACACTAAGAAACTTACGATGAACTGCTCCCATTGATCTAGGCAAACGTTGGAGAAATTCTGGACTAGGGTTAGGGTTATTTGTCAAGTAATCAAGTAAGGCTTCTAAAGCATCGCCAACTTCTAATAGTTCCAGACAAAGATCCTCGGTTGCTGAGGCTGCCTGAGTTTGCTGTTCTCGCACGGACTGCTGAAGCAAAACTTTTTCTTTGCAAAGGTTTTTAAGTGCTTCTAGAATCCGATCGCGTTCCTCAAGGCTAAGAATGTAAGATTGAGGTGCATCAGACATGGGATATCTCTAAGGAATTAACTAAGGGTTCTCTTTCTAGACGTTCTGCTTGGGCAGAAGAAGCGATCGCGCTTTCTAATCCATCAAATTCTGATAGCAACGCTAATGTGGGCGCTGGCTGGTTCAGAGCAGATAAATCCGTTGATTTGAATCGCTTAATCGTAGGTAAAATAGGACGCAAATAGTCAGCAATAATGCGTTCCTCGGACTTCAT
>CAJQOK010000430.1 GCA_905479905.1 uncultured Aliterella sp. | reverse complement strand
CCACAGCAGCAGCAACTACCCTCTGTATCGAAAAACGGCTAATTAAGAATGGAGGAAGAAAGTTAATTTCTTCCCCATTACCTGCTAATGAAGCCAAGGACGGCTAATTTGTTCTAGTTCTGCAATTTCATCATTTGTTAGTTTCCAGCCTAGCGAGCCAGCATTTTGCTGAACTTGCTGGGCTGTTTTTGCGCCGGAAATTGCGACGACATTACCTTGACTAATTAGCCAATTAAGGGCTACTTGGGCGGGAGTGCGATCGCGCTTTTCACCGATTTGTCTTAACAGCGCTACTACTGGTTCAATTTTTTCTAATCCCGCCTTACTAAATTGGGGATCGAAGGATCTAGCGCCTGTGGGTTTTTCTGAACTATCGGGGCGATATTTGCCTGTAAGTCTTCCTTGCGCCAAGGGGCTATAAGCAAGCAAAGTTACCCCTAATTGTTTGGCTGTAGCAGTTATCCCGCTACTTTCAACTTGTCTAGTTAATAGCGAGTAGCGGACTTGATTTACAGCTAGAGGTACGCCGCGACGAGCTAAAATTTGGTGTGCTTCTTGCATTTGCTGGGCGGAGTAGTTGCTTACACCCACAGCGCCGATTCTACCGCGCTGAACTTCATCTGCTAGGGCATTCATAAGAGTTTCTTGGCTCATCAAAAAGCTAAAGGGCCAATGTACTTGATACAAGGCTACTTGCTCTACTTGGAGGCGTTTTAGGCTGTCTGTAAGCGCATCCGAGACAGATTGAGCGGTAAATCGCCAAGGTAAAGGGCCAAATTTAGTTGCAATTATCGCAGTGCGATCGCTTTGCTTCATGAATTGCCCTAAAAGTTCTTCCGACAACCCCAAACCATAGATTTCTGCTGTATCAAAGAAAGTTGTACCCGCTTCTAGGGCGGCGTTAAAGGCTTCTTTTAGCTGTTTTTCATCGTAATCGCTGCCATAACTCCAAAAAAGCTTATCTCCCCACGCCCAAGTCCCAATACATAGCGGTGGGACGGCTATACTACTTTGACCTAATGTAATTGTTTCCATTATCACCTTTACACTTGTTTACATTTCTCTAGTGTAACTTTGGAGTTAGAGGTAGGTGAGCGGTAAGGAATACGTCTGTAAATTGTATTTTTATCAAGTATGCTGTGGTCTAGTTAGTTTTTTGTGTAGAGAGATAATGACCCCCACCACAGCCCAAGTATGGAAATGTTTTTAACTTTGCTGTGATCTTACTGAGAAGTATTGTTCTGTTGATTTAGTAACAATAGAAAAGCATACTGGAAAAGTAATTATTCTAGTAAGAGAAGAAATTAATATTGAAATTGAGCATAATGGGGAATGGAAGTTCGTATGAGTATAAAACCAAATTTTACTACTATGATTGCGACTGAACTTCGAGTCTATGTATTAGCCCATCGGGATGAGGAGGAGGCTTTACACGCATACCTTGACAAACTCCATGCTGAAAATCGAGGTTCGTAAGCATATAACCCCGAGATAATGTAGCTGATGCGAGCGCAGAATATTTAAAAAACAGAAAATAGGTAAAGTAAATTAGGCTTGTGATGAGTGAAATTATTCAAGTAATGTTAAACTTGACTGATTATGCCTAAAATAGCATAATAGATAAATGAATCCACGTCTAAGTTTAGTCGAATGGATCGCAAGTTCCCTCGATGATTTAAAAGATTTTCCCGAAGAAGTCCAGCAAGCAATTGGTTATGCGTTATATCTAGCGCAATGCGGTGAAAAGCACCCAGACGCAAAGCCATTTAAAAACTTTAAAGGTGCTGGGGTTCTAGAAGTAGTTGAAGATTTTGATGGAGATACATACCGAGCCGTCTACACCGTAAAGTTTAAAGGAGTTATCTATGTGTTGCACGCTTTTCAGAAAAAGTCCAAGCATGGAATCGCCACACCTAAGCAAGATATTGAACTGATTAAAGCTCGGTTTAAACGGGCAGAAGAACACTATATACAAAATCTAAAGGTAGATAAAAATGAGTAATGAAATTAAAGTACAATCGAGTAATGGTAATATTTTTGCGGATATGGGGCTGCAAAACCCTGAAGAATTATTAATTAAAGCGGAACTTGTTCGGCAAATTAGCAAAATAATTGCTGCGCGCAAAATTACCCAAACAAAAGCAGCACAAATACTCGGAATCGATCAACCAAAAGTTTCGGCTCTCTTAAGTGGTAAGCTTTCAGGGTTCTCGACAGAACGTCTACTTCGATTCTTAAACTTGCTTGGCAACGACGTAGAAATTTGTGTAAAAATGAAACCTAATTCTGATTTTAAGGCTCAGACAAGGGTTATAGAGTTAAGCCCAAAAATATACAGAATCAGCAAAGAGAAAAAACCTGTCGAAAATTCAAAATCTCAGGTAGAAAAGAGTTAGAGGTATTTTCAATCAGAATACAGCGATCGCAACTACAAAAATTCTCAAAATTCTAGCAACACAATAAAAAGCCTAAAGTTTGGTACAAATTGAATAGCTAGATGTAAGAAAAAAGTATGACATCTCTAGATTCATTGGTATGGCTGCAAGAACGTACAGCTTTAGGCATTCTCTCACCAACGGTACTGGAAACGATTTCCACAGTTGTTGAAGAACAAATAATTCCCGCAAATACTCGCCTAATTGAAGAAGATACTATTCCAGTTGCCTTATATATTCTCATTCAAGGACAGCTAGAAAGTAATCGCATTAATCAACTGGCTCCTACTGCTCCCTATGGTTTTTTACCTGGAGCAGTTATAAACTTACAAGAATTGTTATTAGAAGAACTAGCACCGCAAACAGTAACTACTTTAAGCGAATGTCATTTGTGGGCTGTTCCCGCCGCTACCTTTAGGTAATTAGTCGCTCAATATCCAGAAATTGCTCAAGCTTTCTCCCGCCAACTTGCTCAAGAATTAGCGCAACTAACTACAGCTTTTAGTTACGAACAAGAGCGCTCCGTTGCTTTACGCCCTTATGTAGTCACCAAGGCGCAACGGGGAATTGTGGGGACAAGTCGCTATGCGGTGCGTTTGCGCCAACAAATTAGACAAGCGGCAGGCGATCGCAAATCTGTATTAATATTTGGAGAGCCGGGTTTAGAAAAAGATAACATCGCCGCCCTAATTCACTTTGGCTCACCCCAAAGGCGCGAACCAATTATTAAAGTCAATTG
>CAJQOK010000429.1 GCA_905479905.1 uncultured Aliterella sp. | reverse complement strand
ACTTCTGCGCCGATTTGATTAGCTAACACTGCCACAAACATTAGTCCAATTGCCCCATCTCCTAGCACTACTACACGCTTACCAGGCGAAACATTGGATCTTGCCACCCCGTGTAGTACGCAGGCTAAAGGCTCGGTCATGGAGGCTAATTCCTCCGGCAATTCGTCAGGAATTGATAATAAGTTTTGCTGGACAATGGGGGCGGGAATTTTTAGATATTGAGCAAAAGTGCCGTTGTTCCAAGTGATATTTGGACAAAGAGAGTATTCTTGCTGTTGACAATAAAAGCATTTTGTGCATGGCGCTGAATTATTAGCAACAACGCGATCGCCTATCTTACAGTTCTTTACATTTTTTCCTACTGCTACAATTGTTCCTGCCGCTTCATGTCCAAATAAAGTAGGTAGTTGTAACATTTTGGCATGACCGCCACGTCGCCATACTTTTAAATCAGTACCGCAAGTAGTAGCCGTATCGACTTTAATTACAACTTCTCCATCGGCAATAGTAGGCTCGGCAACTTGTTCTAATCGTAAATCTTCTTTACCGTAGAGTAGGGCAGCCAGCATAAGTTATTGTCTGTGATTCAGGTTTCACGATTCTATCAGGCTGATGACAATTTTTAGCTGGCATTTCTACTAGCGTTTGCTGGCAACCTTTGGCTCTTTGAGAGGGATTTTGCTTACAGCTAAAATTGGTACTTCTTGCCAACAGTAGGTACAAAACCAGTAAACACCACGATGGCGGACGTGACGTAGTAAAGGATTTCCACAGCAAGGACAGTTACTACTATGGTCTTGCATAATTTTATCTCCGTTTTTTAAAAACATTGTGGAGTTACTTTTTAAAGCAAAGATATCAATTAAAAAAATGTGAAATCAAAGTTAAAAAGTAATGCGATCGCGCATTCGTTTGACAAGCTAAGACAATTTTTAGCGATCTACGTAGTTAAACCTACACCTTCAACCATAAACTATAGTTCTTAAGAACTTCCTCTATCTTGGGGATCATCAATTAATACAGTGTTTTTAGCGATCCCCAAGCTTAAGAAGAAACCCTAGCGATTAAATGATTATTTGGGCATGGGCAGTAAGCACCGCTCTCCAGTAGCATAGGAAAGACGGAATCAAACAAGTTGGTTTGGTGTAGCTATTAGAGGAGGCATTGATGCTAGGATGGCAGCGACCGATGTTAGTAGGCGCAATTGGTTTATCTTTGGTGCTGTGGCTGTGGCAAAGTTTCGATTCTGCGGTGGGATTAAGCGAATTAAGTGTATTTAGCGCGGTTTTGCTTGGTATTAGTTTATGGTGGTGGCAACAAAATAAGCTTAAAAAAGCGACCTCGGTTGATAATTCTCCGCCAAATCGGGAAAAAGTAGTAAAGGCGATCGCTAAGGCTAGTAATATAATTAACCAGTTGCAAGCCGAAGCTGAAAACCATGCCACGTTATCTACTTTACAAGAGCAGTTTACAAACCTAAATAACCAATTAGAAAGACAACAGCTAAATATAGCTATTACAGGTGGCAAAGCTGTAGGTAAAACAACACTATTGCAAGCATTGTCTAACTGGGAAAATACGAGCAATAAACCTGTAACTTTCCAAGAAACGCAACCTTTATTTACCCTAGAGAACCCTAATGTAATAGAGGCAAATTACGCTGACTTAGTAATATTTGTCACCAGTGGAGATTTGACCGATTCTCAGTGGCAAATATGGCAGCAAATGGCAGCAAAAAATCAACGTACAGTATTAGCTTTTAGTAAGCAAGACGAGTATTTACCCGCAGCAAGAGCAACGGTATTATATTCATTGCAGCAGAAAGTTACTGATGTAGTGGCGATTTCAGCTAAACCTAACGTTGTCAAAGTCCGTCAGCATCAAAGTGATGGAACCGTGAAAGAGTGGTTAGAAACACCCGCCGCCGATATTAGCGAACTAGGACAATATTTGCAACAAATAGTAGTTAAAGAAGGACAACAATTAATTTGGGAGACAACTATTAGACAAGCAGTTAATTTACAAATAGAAGCAAAAACGGCATTGAACCAAGTAAGAGAGCAAAAAGCCACTCCTATTATTGAAAAATATCAGTGGATAGCCGCCGCCGCTACCTTTGCTAACCCCGTACCCGCTTTAGACTTACTTGCCACCGCCGCAATTAACGCCTCTTTAATAACGGAATTGGGAAATATTTATCAGCAAAAGTTTTCATTTCAGCAAGCGCAAACTGTAGCCGGAACTATGGTACGTTTGATGTTGAAGTTAGGACTTGTGGAATTATCTACAAAAGCGATCGCAACTTTGTTAAAAAGCAATGTAGTTACTTTTGTAGCAGGTGGTGCATTACAAGGAGTTAGCGCCGCTTATCTTACCCGTGTTGCTGGATTAAGTTTGGTTGAATACTTCCAAAGTCAAGAAGTAGCTACCAATGCTGAAACTGGCTTAAATCTAGACAAATTGGGACAAACTTTACAAAAGGTGTTTCAACAAAATCAACAAGTTACGTTATTACAAACTTTTGTGCAGCAAGGAATGAATCGTTTATTACCCGAAGCTCAAACTAAAGCATCTTAACTCCTAAATAGGGTGGGGATTTCTCACCCTATAGGGATTGACCCAAAAAGCTCTCGTATCCTGCTTTAAACTTTTGCTTTCCTTGACTTTCAATAATGCTACCGTGAGCCATAATCACACGATCAAAATCCCAATCGAGAATTTTTTGCACGGCTAATTTAACCTTTCCTTTTTCTGTAGTTGCAACTTTTTCTAGCAATGATGGACTTAAACTTTCGTATCCGCCAATTACTCTAGCGGCAAATTGGGTAATCAAAGGAAAGCTATTATCGAAGTGAAAGGCGGTATCTGTCAAAATTAAAGTCCGGCTTTGAGGATGAAAGAAAACCCATTCATTCAATGAATCAACACCACTCAAGCTAAGGAGTCTAAATCCATCAAATAAAACGCATTGAAGTTCGCCCAGAAAACTATCAGCATTACTACTAATTGTGCAATCGATGGGAAGTTCTGGTTTTTTGACTTCCAAGCCTGGAGTAGCCCAAAATATTGCTTGCGGATAGAGATTTTTAAAATCTGAGGCAAATAGATAATGATAAAGGTTTGGCGCAATAATATGGCTGACTGTGCCAAGTTTATCAAGCTCAAGGGAAGTTTCATTATCAATTTGAATGGGCGAAATAACTGCTAATTCCCGATTTGCCAGTCTAATGACCGTCATTCTTGTACCAACACTTAAGCCAAAATACTTAAATGGGGCATCGGCAACCCAAATATCTTTATCAATTTTTCTGAGCATATTTAGTCACTACAATTACCAAAAAATTTGACACCTAACTTTAGCCTTCAGTATCTTTAAAACTTTGTACTATCCGCGATAACTCGCTTTTTTCATCAATAGCAATCCGATTAGGAGAACCGCTAATAATGCGTTCGTAGTTGCGAAAAGAGTCAGTAATCTGCGGCCCATCGGCGCTAATTGTATATTCGCGGATGCCTTTATCATGCCAAGAACCCCGCATTTTAAATACATTTATTGCCCTTGACATTTCGCTGCGAATTTCTACGTATTGCAACATTAAAATTGTATCGGTAATTGTAGAAATCTGTGAATCAGTAATAGAAGTTGCTCCCATAAACTGCTCAGATGTATTTGTAAAAAATCCGGTAATTTCTTCTTGCTTGGCGTAACCTGTCACCCCAATTACAAATTGACGAAAGGCATTGTTGCTCACCCCCCGCGCCAAAGCTGACAGTGAATCTATGGCAATTCTAGACGGCTTAAAATCAGCAATTTCTGCCTTAATAATCTGTAAATGATCTTCTAATCCTGTGGATTCGGGGTAAGCACAAATAATTTTTAGTAAACCTTTTCGCTCCATTTCTTCAAAGTCTATTCCCCACGAATAGGCATTGCGCGATAACTGAGCGCGGGATTCTTCATAGGCAAATATTAAAGCGCGATCGCCATTTTTGCAAGCATTCTCTACAAACTTACTCACGAGCAAGGTTTTACCCGTCCCAGTAGCTCCTGTAGCTAAAATAATTGAGTCTTTAAAAAAACCGCCA
>CAJQOK010000428.1 GCA_905479905.1 uncultured Aliterella sp. | reverse complement strand
ACAAAAAGCTTAACGGCAAGGCATCCCTGACGCAGGATTTGGCAGGGTTTTTTTATCAAGGAATGATCAGATTTAGGGCAACGTTTTCGCACTTTAGGTTTGCATCGCTTTGAACCTTATAAAAACAGCTTGTGAACAATGGTCTTGAGTAGAGTTTGGAGAAAACGAGATGGTTGGGGAACTTAATCGATATGCAATTGGCTCATAGCAATCAAAACGGTAAAGTTGGAGTGTAGCAACAGCAGCATTTCTGAAAGCAACAAGGTTTAGTAAACGACTGCCAAAATAAATTGAACCAAATGCGGTAGTGTATTTAACTGTATCCTTACAACTGTATCTCTAAGAATTGCTAATCCAAACATCCCGCGCCTCCCGCTAAAACTCTCGCTGCCCCTCCCACTGATAAAGCGTAGGTGAATGCAGCAGCCAAGCGCCAAACCTCTACTAAGGGCATACCTAATGCTTGTTGCAATTGCCATAGAGAAACTTTTTTGCCCCTATGCTGTTGCATCCAAAGCGCGAAGCCCTAACCCTTGCACGCTTGCGCGCGTCGCACTCTGCCACAACGGGATATTCTCTTGCTCGGCCAACTCAAACAAATCTTTCCTCATAGCAGTCCGCGCTTTTCTTGCCAACGCCCTAGCTTCTCTCTTGGAAAACTCTGTGGAGGGAAACCCTCAAGAGCAGATTTTCCGCTTTGCGCTCAATTAGCGCTATTTAAGAAGCAAGACTAACGGGACTCGATTCAACATCATCACAAGCAACTTCCTCCATCAAGTCCGACAAATCAATCGACATGGATCGCATCAAACCTGATAAAAAGTCCTCCTTTCAAACGGGACTGTAGAAATTGAAATGGATCGAGATCCCAAACCATGCGCGATCCAGTAATTTTATAAACCTTGTATAGCAAATATTTTAAGCTCACCTCCGAAATCATCTTAATCCTAGAAATCTACTTTATACCTTACGCGGTACTAACTCCGTAATATTAGATCGATTTGAATTTAGATCCAGAACCATAGTGATTGCAGATACAGTTATCTTCACATTTTGATTTCAACAAAACAGTTTTAAGCAGTTAAACAGAAGCTGATGGAAGTGCTATTTAACACTATTTACTCGGCTTGTCATACTTATAAGCATTTCCACAAAAAGGACAAAAGCGAAATTTAATAGATGTAATTAGTTCATTACATTGACTAGTGCGATCGCACAATTGAGTTCCACAACTGAAACAATATTTTGAGCGGGGGTTCAACCACATTAGTTCCGCTTGAAAGCTTGGTGTCCAACAGCTAGGACAAATCTTCAATTGTTGTACTGCTGCCACTGAAATACCTTTAATGGCAGCATCCAAGTATTCTGCCAAAACTTGCAATGCATTCGATAGTCCTGCTAAAGACTTGAATTAAGCCGGCGTTGTCTTACCTAACTCAATGAGCGCCTACACTTTGCAAGTGCATCCCTGCTCTTTGTGCTAGTTCTGCCTGACTCATACCGAGCGCCGTCAAATCGCGCCGCACGTACTCGGCTAGTGTTTCTCTAGGCAAAGGTAATTTATTATCTTCATTATTATTTATAAAAATATAGTAGTTAAGTATAAACAAAAGTATCTTAAATTAAACCATAATTGAATACTTATTTTAAACAAGCTATAAAAACATGATTCCTACTTTAGCTATAACTACAACCTTTTTAGAACGTCCAGGTTTAAGTAACAGTACAATCTGCTCTTATGAGTCAACTCTACTACCGTTACTACAACAGTACAGGCGATCGCTTGTTGATACGCTTACTCGCCAACAGCTAGAAGAATACCTAAACTCTCTAAAGCACTTGTCCTATACCACCTCCAATCGCCACCAAACTATTGTTCAGTCCCTGCTTAATTTTGCAGTTGAGCAACACCTTTCCATTAATCCTGTTGCTCATCTTAAACGTCGCAAACCTGACCGAGAGAAAAACGAACACAGCAGCGACGAGACTGTTCGCTACCTCAATCCTCAACAGCTAAAACTACTCTACTCATTGCTAAAACCAACATCTCGTTTACACGCTCTAATTCTGCTACTGCAGCGCTGGTGTTTCTATGGCGAAGAAAGTGCCCAAGTTTTAGAGACGTATCTGCGACTTTATTACCATAATAATCATCCGGCCTTATTTACTGCCCAGCAGTTTTATACAAAAGAAGTCACTCGTTTGAGCTATGCCACAGCTTACAAGGATTAGGCAAATCTGATTCAACAAAGTGAAGAATTAGCAGAATTTCGGTGGCACGATTTGCGTCATACCTTTGCGACAGAGCAAGTAGGACTGATGAGAATTAAAGAACTCAGAGCGTTAATGGAACACAATAATATTCAAAGGACATTGCGCTATCAAAAATTAACATTAAGTCATGCAGAAGAAGTAGCAAAGCAAGCTTTTAAAGTTTTAATAAAAAGTTTAAATTATCATTTAATAAATATTACTTAAAATAAGCAAAAAACAATATTTTGATAGAATTTGATAGAATAGGTTTGTTGGCAAATAGTATATATTATACTTTTTATCTATTGAGTGTTGAATTAGAAAGTTGAGGCAGAAGGGTGTATAGAACTACTAGACAATTTGTCATAATTTGTTAAGGAAGTAGGTTCCTACAAAGTCAGGAGATTGCCTTTACAAAATCGTCAGGAAAATATCGTGGATAAAGCTGTCAGTTCTGACAGCTAATCAAGAATTGCAAGCAAAGTTAACTAGATGCCAACAGGAAGTGGAGATGCTGCGCTCGGAACTTGAACTGGCTACCGCTATTCTTAATGCAGTGGACGCGATTGCCTTAGTATTCGACACTAAAGGGCATATCCCTCGCTGCAACTCCTCTTTTGAGCAGATAACTGGTTACATCAATGAAGTAACTCATCAACCGTTCTGGGATCTATTCTGCAATCAGAATGACAGGGAATCGGTTAAGGCAGTTATTGAACGGGTTCAGCAAGACTTGACAGTGAAAGCGTTGCTTAACGAAGTTATCGCCCACGCACACAACTAGATAACTAAAGATGGGAGCATCCTAAACGTCGCCTGGGACTACACGCCCTTCTTTGATAACAATGGTGCAGTCAAGTACGTGATTGGCATTGGAAACGACATCACTTCAAAAATGCAGGTAAAACTTGCAATTTCTGAGCGGGTAGATCAACTGGAGGCACAAAATCGCCTATTATCAGCACGCGATCGCATCAGGGAAGCAACCGCTGCTGCCATTACCTTACTAACGCTCGAAAAATTTGATGAAGCAGTCAATACAGCCCTGCAAATTATCGGGGAAAGTTTGGATACTGATCGCGTTTGCGTGTTAGAGCATTGTGACGATGCGTTAGGTCAATCGCTTGGACACCTTAAAGTTTTGTACGAGTGGGATTCTGCTTATGCTGGAGCGCAGATTTCTCATCCTGAATTAACCCAGGTAAGCTACGAGGGGATCGAGGAATAGTATCAGCTTGTCTGTCGAGGTTACGCCCACAGTATCGTAATTGATGAAGCTCCCGAACCCTTCCGTAGCGAACAAAAAAAATTGGCGTGAAATCAACCTACACAGTGCCTATTATGGTTGATGATAAATATTGGGGCATTGTTGCTTTCGATGACTGCCGTCAAGTGACGCGTCGGAGTAATGCAGAGATTGCTGTACTGAAAACCGCAGCAGCTTGTATTGGTAGTGCAATAGAGCGCGAGAGGCTTCTTCATGGGCACAGCTACGCAACCGCCGTCAGCGCGAAGCAGCCGAGCGCAATGTGTTGTTGGAGCGCGAACAAGCGGCTACTGAACGGGCAAAACTACTAGGTACTGTTGCTACTGTTGCAAATTTGCTACTGCGCGATCCTGACTATACAACTATTATACCTGAAGTTGTGCGCCTGTTAGGAGAAGCGGTGGAGAGTAATCGCTGTGCGGTTTTACAGAATGTTATTCATTCGATTGTAGGGAAGCCAGGAGTACGAATTTTGTCACAATGGTGTAAGTCGGGAATTCCTTATTCCATTGAAACTACACCTGATTTAGAGCCAGCTTTGTTGTGGGAGAACATCTCTGAATTTCACTATAAGTTTTTGCAAGGAGAAATTGCTAACTTTTTAGTTTCCGACCTGCAAGAATCGAGCCGCAGCATCTTCACAAACCAGGGAAATGCCTCTATGTTGGTTGTGCCAATTGTAGTAAATGGACAACCTTGGGGAGTGGTTCAGGGAGAATTCGTTCCTCAAAGAAAAACCTTATAATAATTTAGACGAACGAATTT
>CAJQOK010000427.1 GCA_905479905.1 uncultured Aliterella sp. | reverse complement strand
TAATGTACTTTCGGCACTCTTGGTACTGCTAAATAATTGAGCTTGTCCGCCAATCGCGCCAATTCCATCACCTTTAGGACTATGAAGCAACACCAAAATCGTTAAACCTACCGCAGAGATTGACCAGATTGCTTCTACTATTTTATATAACGTCATTTAACAGATTCCTAAACCAACAGTTTTTTCTGGCAACCTTTACTACTGGCTGCCAGCATTTCAAATTTTAACCTAATTGCGCTCGACCTACTCAACTACAAACTTACTTCTACCGGAGTCCGAATTGCTGACAGTTGATACTGGGATGGCTCTAACAAAGAACGCCCAGTCATTTCTACGGGTTGTGGCAATTGTAAAATTTGCAAAATCGTGGGAGCAATATCGCCTAACGCTCCATCACTTCTTAATTCTACTTCTGCGCCATAGCCGGGTATTTTTGCTTTCTCACCTTCAATCAAGATTAAAGGTACGGGGTTGGTAGTATGAGCCGTCCAAGGGTTTCCTTCGTCATCAATCATAGTTTCGGCGTTACCATGATCGGCTGTAACGATCGCTGTTCCGCCCACTTTGCTGATACTTTCGAGCAATCTTCCCAAACATCGATCCACTATTTCTAATGCCTGAATTGTGGCGGGTATTTGTCCTGTATGCCCTACCATATCTGGGTTGGCGTAGTTGATCACAACTAGAGAATAGATACGTTTTTTAATGGCGGCGGTGGCGATATCGGTTACTGCTTCTGCCGACATTGCTGGCGCGCGATCATAAGTCGCTACCATTGGACTCATGACCAATTCTCGATCTTCCCCCGCTAATGGCTCCTCTAAGCCACCATTGAAAAAGTAAGTAACGTGAGCATACTTCTCTGTTTCTGAGGTACGAAACTGCTTTAAACCATGTTGGGCGATTACTTCCCCTAGGATATTGTTTAAGTTTTGCGGTTCAAAGGCAACTTTTACGGGCAAATCTGGCTCGTACTGTGTGAATGTCACAAAGGATAAAGGCTTAATTTGCTGGCGTTCAAAACCGTTAAATTCTTTATTTACCAATGCTTGAGTTAATTGTCTTGAGCGGTCAGGGCGGAAGTTGAAAAATATTACCCCATCCCCTGATTCAATCGCTCCAGGGGCTATCCGTGTGGGCATAATAAATTCATCGGTGACGTTTTGGGCATAGGATGACTGGATTATGTCTAATGCTGAACCGCCGCTTTCTCCATTTCTCGTCATTACATCGTAGGCTTTTTGAACTCGATCCCAACGGCGATCGCGATCCATTGCGTAATAACGACCGCTAACCGTGACAATTTTCCCTACGCCTATACTATCAATGTGTTTTTGAACTTTCTCAATAGCTTCTATCCCTTCGTTTGGACTTGTATCTCGTCCGTCTGTAATGGCATGAATGCAAACATCATTAATTCCTTGAGCCTTAGCTAAGTCAAGCAATCCTAACAAATGGCTCAAATGAGAATGTACCCCGCCTTCAGAAGTTAGTCCAATTAAGTGCAGTTTGCTCTGGCGATCGCGTACTTCTGTACAAATTTTGACTAACGCCAGATTTTGCAACAGCGTTCCATCTTCCACCGCGTCTGAGATCCGCACCAATTCTTGGGGTACTACACGCCCAGCGCCAATATTTAGATGTCCCACTTCAGAGTTACCCATTTGTCCTTCTGGCAAGCCTACAGCCTTACCAGAGGTCTTAATTAAAGTGTGAGGATAGGCAGCCCAGAGGCTATCCATGACAGGAATTTTTGCGTTGGCGATCGCATTGCCATCTTTTTCCTTGCGGTAGCCCCACCCGTCTAGAATGACTAGCACCACGGGAGCGACAGGTGCTTGGGTCATAAGCCTATTTCCCTCTATTTAATAGTTTGAACTCACCGCAATAATACCATTACTGGCAACTACTGTAACCAAATTTATCTTGTTTCTTTTGATGTTTTATTAGATTTTTAGTTTTCATCCCTTTTTGCTTACCCAAACATTTTTAAAATCTCTAAATTTATTTACGCTTAGACGACGTTTTAGCAGCTTTTTTTGCCGCTTTTTCGGCGGCGGCTTTTTCTACCATTGCTTGCTCTTTTTCTTCAGCTATTTTATCTAAATAATAATGATAATCCCCGCGATAGATGCGAAATTCGCCATCCCGGATCTCAACTATTTTGTTTGCCACCTGAGAAATAAAGTAGCGATCGTGAGAAACTATTACTACCGTACCATCGTAGTTTTGAATTGCTTCTTCAAGCATTTCTTTAGCTGGAATATCTAGGTGATTAGTTGGCTCATCTAAGATTAAAAAGTTAGCTGGGCGCAGCAACATTTTCGCCAAAGCTAGACGGGCTTTTTCTCCCCCACTTAAAGCCCCTACTTGTTTATATACAGTGTCACCACTAAACAAAAATCTCCCTAAAATTGCTCTAACTTCTTCGTTAGTCCAATCGGGTACTTCGTCATGGATGGTTTCCATTACCGATTTTGCCAGATTTAGTGCTTCTGCTTGATTTTGTTCAAAGTAACCAGGTATAACATTGTGATCGCCTATTTTTACTATGCCTTCAGTAGGAGGTTCTAAGCCCATTATTAACCGGAGTAAAGTAGATTTACCTGCACCATTAGGTCCTAAAAAAGCAATGCGATCGCCTCTTTCAATTAATAAGTTTGCGCCTAAAAACAATACCTTATCGTCATAAGTATGGGTAAGTTCTTCAATTGAGGCTATTTCTCTACCACTGCGCGGCGAAGGCGGAAAACGGAAATGTAGAGTTCTCATTCCCCCTGTTGGCGCTTCGATTCTTTCAATTTTATCTAATTGTTTCTCACGACTTTTTGCTTGGGTGCTACGAGTCGCACTAGCTCGGAATCTATCTACAAAGGCTTGTTGTTTCTCTAATTCTTTCTGCTGGCGTTCGTAAGCGCTTAATTGAGCTTCTTGAGCCTCATATTTTTGTTGCAAGTAGGCTGAATAATTGCCCAAATAAGTAGCCGAAACTCCCCTTTCTGTTTCTACAACTTGGGTACAAAGACGATCTAAAAATTCTCGGTCGTGAGACACAATTACCATTGGGGTT
>CAJQOK010000426.1 GCA_905479905.1 uncultured Aliterella sp. | reverse complement strand
AAACCTTCTGCGTTAAGCCTTAGCTTGTCTAAAGCAGATTTGATCCAGGTTATCAGTTGCTAAATTAACAAATAAGTAAGTATTGGTTAATTTTGGGTAAAGAAAAATATCCAGCCTAACGGGGGCGAAACTCTACAATATCGCGTTTAATTGTGACATCGTAAATGCTAAAAAAGTCTTGCCCTAACAATCCTAGGTCTAAATTTGCCGTAGGAGCGATCGCCACAGGGACATTGTTAACTACTGCACCGCCCACTTCTATAGAATTAACGTTGCCAATAGAGAATTCTACATTGCGATCGCTTGCAGTATTTGCTGTAGCTTTACCTATTGGTACAACTCCCAAAACCGCAGCCATTTGTTGAGTAATTACTGTACCACTAGCCCCCGTATCAACAATCATTTCAAATTGCGTACTGCCATTGAAAGTAACCTCCACTACAGGAGTTCCCCCATGACGGGTTTTGATCGCTGCTTGAAACACTCCCGAACTTGTGGGAGCAAGTATTGGTGGCGATTGTACAGGGGTACGTGCTATGGATACTGTGGGGATAATTGCGCGTACAGGAGCCGGACGCGGTGGAATCGGGCGAATTACTTGTTGCTGGGCGTACTTAAGATTTTGCTCGTACTGAATAATTTTTTTTTGGGCGATGACTTTGTAAGGACTGCTGGCTGGTACAGTTTTCATTAAGGCGATCGCTTCGCTCCACTGTGCTGCTATTAAGCCCCAATCTTCCGCACCTTGGGCAGATTGAGTAATAGATAAAGCACCATAAGCTTTATCTAAAGCACTCTCAAAGCGATCGGGTTCAACTTTTGGCGGCGGCAATTTTGCTGTTTGTGGCATAGCCAAAGGTTCCATTGCTACTTGAGGATTTTGCTTTTTGGGCAATTTAGTTGTATTAAAGCTATTACAAGCAGTGCCAATTAATCCTAGTATTCCAGTTATCAAAATTAATTCTAAACGTAGAGATAGAAACCGTTTCATACTTGCGTAAAATTACTTAAAATTGTTTGTAGTATTTTTGCTATCAATTCTCCAGCATACAAAATTTTATTAGCGATGTCAGGCAATAGATTATATTTACTAAACTCAAACCTTAAAATCAAAAACCCGTCCGTTATTAACGGGTAAAACGTTGCCATTTATAGGTGATATCCGTTGCCTCGAAGCGCAAAAAATAGTAGAAACTCAAGACTAGCTTGCCAAAGAAGCTAGACAAAAAGTAATCTGATTCAAGAGCAAAACTTAATTGTTAAAAATTCTCAGCTTAAAGGCACTGCAACTTATGAGTAAAAGGAGCATCAACTACTTCAAAAATAGTCTGGTACTGACAATAGCTGTCACTATTTCAACAATTTTGGCAACTTCGGTAAAAGCGCTGCAAGTGCAAGTTAGCCCAGCCAAACCACGATTAGGAGATACTTTAACAGTAGTAATAACTCCAGATAATCCCACCGCTTCTAGCCCCCCATCGGTGACAATTAACAAAAAAACTTACCCCACCTTTCTTATCGCCGCGAATAAATACCGTACCTTTTTACCGACAACCCCCCTACAAAAGCCAGGTACAAGATCGTTACAGATAGATGCTGGAGCCGAAACTAAACGAATGTCGGTGTTTGTAGGCGATCGCAAATTTCCCGTCCAACGAATTAGACTATCCCCAGGGAAAGCTGGGCTTGAAGCTACCCCATACGAGCTAAAGCGCGTAGCCGAGCTTAAAGCGCTGAAAACTCCACAAAAATACTGGAATGGGGCTTTTCTTAAGCCTAATAAAGGCAGAATCTCGACTATTTACGGAGTTCGTCGCTACTATAATGGTAAATTCGCTCAAGATTACTATCATCGTGGCGTAGATTACGCCGGGGCTACAGGCTCTCCAGTTATAGCTCCCGCCGATGGGCGCATTGCTTTAGTTGGCAGAGTTTCCCAAGGTTTTCGCGTTCACGGTAATATTATTGGCATCGATCACGGGCATGGGGTAATTACAACTTACTTGCACCTTAGCCGTCTTAATGTCCAAGAAGGAGATGTTGTTAAAGCAGGTCAAGTAATTGGCGCTGTAGGTTCCACAGGAGCCGTAACAGGGCCACATCTACATTGGGGATTATACGTACAAGGAGAATCGGTAGATCCGACTCCTTGGCGCGATCGCAAATTTAATTAGCTCTATTTTGCAACTTTTTTGTAATAGTAAGGCAAAATTATTGAGTAAAGCAGAAATCAGCAGCAAGTGCCATAGAGTTTAGAGGCGTTATGGGTATTGAAAAAATAGTTGAACAAGCCCTTCAAACAGGTTATCTTACACCAGCCATGGAAGCGGAGGTAGGGTCTATTTGCGATGCAGCCTCAGAGCTATCTGCTGCGGAGTATATGGGGCTAGACAAGCTGATGGGGTCGCTGCTAACTGGGGAAGTAGTAGCAGTACAACGCAAGCAGTTTATCAATGTCATGGAAGAATTGGTACTGACTGAAGCCTTGGCTAGAGTGGCAGAAATAGAAGTTACAAGCGATCGCCAACTCGATGTTGGAGATATTGCAGCCTATGCTCTAAACCGCCTACCCCCACTGTATGCGACTTCGGAAGAAGGTGGCAATTATCAACGTCAACGAGCTAAGGAAGAATTGGATCAATTGATTATTCAACAAGTAAACGAAGCGATCGCCCAAAGCATAGATCGTCCTGACTTTTTCCCTGAAAGGCAAGCTTTAGGCAAAAATTCGGGGGAAGAAGTTTTAAAACAAGTCAGCGCCCTACTTCAAGCTTACGCTCCCTCCTTTGAGCAAGCGCCAGAGTAAATTATTTTGATGCTTCTATCTTTATATAAAGATTTGTTTGCTTGCTCAGGGGTTTTTAGCAGAAACCCGGCAAACTCAAATTAAGAACACAGTAGTTGCTTTTTTACAGCTATTATCGCGGTAAAAAAGCCATTAATTGTAGGTGTAGGAGGCAAGGTGGGCGATAAAAAAACTATTTTTAGTCTTGATAATAAAGTTGTGCTTAAACTTGCTTGTAGTCATTTGTTTAGTAAATTATCCCAAGGATACTATAAGTTCGCGTCCAGTAAAAAACATTACTACCAGGAACAAATAGCTTGAGCCTATAGGCTGTCATCGCCGCCAAATAGAGCCAAGGGCGAGTACAAAGCTTAAATCGGGAACTTACTATTAGTAGCCTTGTCTAGTAAAGAGGGATGTTTCTTATTGGCGTGTATGAGTCTAGCTATTTCTGTACCCTGGTCATCAGTTGAGGCAAAGTCTCCTCAAGCACCAGTGCAAATAGATAAATTGTCAAACTACGATTTAATTTTGCGTTGTCAATCTGAACGCAGCCCAGATCGTGCTGCTTTTTCTGAGTTACTGCGGCGCTATCAATCTCATGTGGAACGGGTGTTGTATCATCTAGCTCCTGATTGGCAAGACCGCGCGGATTTGACTCAAGAAGTTTGGATTCGAGTGTATCGCAATATCAAACGTTTACAAGAACCCGTCAAGTTTCGTGGCTGGTTGAGTCGCATTGCTACTAACTTGTTTTACGACGAGTTACGCAAGCGCAAACGAGTGGCAAGTCCTCTGTCTTTAGATGCTCCCCGTTTTATGGAAGATGGGGAAATGAACTGGGAAATTGCTGGCGAAAATCCCTCCCCAGAGGAGGAGTTAACAACGCAAGAATTTTATGAACAATTACAGGAGGCAATTTCTGACTTGCCCGAAGTCTTCCGCACAACCATAGTTTTAAGAGAAATTGAAGGTTTGGCTTACGAAGATATTGCCGAAATTACCAAAGTCTCTTTAGGAACAGTTAAGTCAAGAATAGCTAGAGCTAGAACTAGACTTCAATCTCAACTGCAAAGCTATTTAGATGGTTGAAAATCTCAAATAATTTTTTAGGTAACTTAGCAAAAATGGTAAAATAAACTTTACATTTAAAAATTCCTCTGTTGATTTGCATAACGGCTAAGTAACTTGTCTGCCTTTAATCCCGGTAATAAATATACTTGATGAATGATATGAACACACAGAAGCGTGACTTCTTCGAGCTACTAAGTGCCTACCTAGACGGTGAAGTCACTTCTACAGAAAAGCGACAGGTAGAAGAACGTTTAAACAATGATGCCGAAACCCAGAAGCTATACGCGCGGTTATTGGCACTGCGCCAAAATTTTCAAACTCTACCCGTACCCCCCGCATCTCAAAACGTAGAGCAAACAATTCAACAGGTATTTGGCAAAATAGAAAAACGCCGCCAGTATCGCTCGTTGAAATGGGCTGGTGCGGCAGTGGCGGCGGCAGTTATTGCGGCAGTATCAAGCGTTGTTCCTGGTCGTCAGGTGCTACAGATGGCGAATGTAAGCAATCAGGCAATCCGCACAGAAGAAAAGTTATTAGTTGCCTTAAATACTCCCTTAGTTGAACTTCCCGAATCTGCCTTTGAGGTGCCAAAGACCGAGAAATAATCCCAACAGTAGAGACGTTGCAATGCAACGTCTTTCATTATTTTTTGCCAGTCCACCAGCCATTGCTAATTAAAACACCGCCATAGGCATTGATTTGTTGTTGACTCATTGAATAAGTCCATACTGTACCCAAGGAATTAAAGTTTGGGTTGTAAACTTCTATCTGATGTCGCTGGTAAAGGTTTTGGCTAATTGGTTGATGGGGAGAGTAAGCTTCTAATTCGTCCAAAGTTTGTAAAACTGCGGCATTGGTAAACGTTAATATATAACCGCGCACCAGATCAGATTCGGGAAACACTGCTGCTGGATAACCCATCGGCAAGTCGTATAATTTACCGTAGGCGATCGCTTCAATAACTTCTATAGCTTGAGTGCAATAGAAAAGATAATTTCTTTCTCCTGGCTTGAGAGTTCCGTACACAAAAACTTTTAACAAAATTAATGCCCCTTGGAGAGTGTCAATAAACTCAGGAAAAACCGAGATTGTGCCACAATAACGAAACACCAATGCGCGATCGCTTCAAGGTAGGAGTTTGTTTGTGGAGTCCCGTTATATTCCCGCAATCGTAGAGGAAAAGTGGCAGAAAAGTTGGGCAAATCTTGGTTTAGACCGCACCTCTACAGATGAAAGTAAGCCAAAATTTTATGCTCTCTCTATGTTCCCCTATCCATCGGGAAGCTTGCATATGGGTCACGTCCGTAATTATGTAATTACGGACGTAATTGCTAGACTCAAGCGGATGCAAGGTTATCGCGTATTACATCCGATGGGATGGGATGCTTTTGGACTCCCGGCGGAAAATGCGGCAATTGAGCGCGGTATTCCTCCTCAAGAGTGGACGTATCAAAATATTGCTCAGATGCGGAGTCAGTTGCAACGTTTAGGTTTGTCGATTGACTGGGAAAAAGAAATCGCCACTTGTGCGCCAGAATATTACAAATGGACGCAGTGGATTTTCTTACAGTTTTTTCAAGCTGGGCTTGCTTACCAAAAAGAAGCTGCCGTAAATTGGGATCCTATAGACCAAACTGTACTCGCCAACGAGCAAGTAGATAGTGCGGGAAAGTCTTGGCGCAGTGGCGCTATGGTTGAGCGTAAACTATTACGGCAATGGTTTTTAAAAATTACCGACTACGCCGAACAACTGCTAAATGACTTAGATAAGCTGACTGGATGGCCGGAGCGAGTTAAAACCATGCAGGCAAACTGGATTGGCAAATCTGTTGGTGCTTATCTAGAGTTTCCCATTGTTGGCTTAGAAGAAAAAATTGGCGTGTTCACAACTCGCCCTGATACCGTTTATGGCGTGACTTACGTTGTTTTGGCTCCCGAACACCCTTTAACAGCTAGTGTGACTACGCCAGAGCAAAAAGACGCGGTGGAAGCGTTTATTAAAGAAGTATCAAGTCAAAGTGAACTGGAACGCACGGCGGAAGATAAACCTAAACGGGGGATTCCTACCGGAGGGATAGCGGTTAATCCTTTTACGGGTTCAGAAATCCCGATTTTGATCGCCGATTACGTGCTGTACGAGTATGGTACAGGGGCGGTGATGGGCGTACCAGCCCACGACGATAGAGATTTTAAGTTTGCTAAAGAAAAGCAACTGCCAATTCAAGTAGTAATTGTCCCACCAGGAACAGTAAAAACATCGTCTAAAACCTCTTTAAAAGCCGCGTATACAGAACCAGGACTCGTAGTCAATTCTGGCGCTTTTGAGGGGATGGACTCTATAAAAGCTAAAGATGCGATCGTTCAATATGCCGAACAAAAAGGCTACGGTAAAGCAAGAGTACAGTATCGCCTGCGGGATTGGTTGATTTCAAGGCAACGGTACTGGGGCGCACCAATTCCGATTATTTATTGTCCTAGTTGTGGCGCTGTACCCGTACCAGAACAAGATTTGCCTGTAAAATTGCCCGATGATGTGGCTTTTACTGGGCGCGGTGCTTCTCCTTTGGCACAATTGGAAAGTTGGGTAAATGTACCTTGTCCAACTTGTAGTCAGCCTAGCTTGCGGGAAACAGACACGATGGATACTTTTATTGATTCTTCGTGGTACTTCTTGCGCTTTGCTGATGCGAAAAATGAGCAAGAAGTTTTTGCTAGTGCCAAAACTAACGATTGGATGCCTGTAGATCAGTATGTAGGCGGTATTGAACACGCAATTCTACATCTATTGTATTCGCGGTTTTTTACGAAAGTATTGCGCGATCGCCAACTAATCAACTTTGATGAACCTTTCCAAAGCTTGCTAACTCAAGGCATGGTACAAGCGGTTACTTACAAAAACCCTGTTACTAATAAATATATTCCTTCTGCTTTAGTAAAAGAACAAGATCCAAAAGACCCAGAAACCGGGGAAGAATTGGAGGTTTTTTACGAAAAGATGTCTAAGTCGAAATACAACGGCGTAGCACCAGAAGATGTAATTGCCCAATATGGCGTAGATACCGCCCGGATGTTTATTTTATTTAAAGCGCCGCCCGAAAAAGATTTGGAATGGGATAAGGCGGATGTTGAAGGGCAATTTCGCTTTTTAAATCGGATTTGGCGGTTGGTGAGTGAGTTTGATGGGGCAGTACGTACTGGAAACGGTAACTTGAGTAAGCCCGAAAAAGAGCTACGAAAAGCAATTCATACAGCAATTAAGGAAGTTACCGAAGACTTAGAAGGGGAATATCATCTAAATACGGCGGTTTCGGAGTTGATGAAGTTAAGTAATGCGATCGCAGATTCTAAATGTTCTGACTCCCCCGTATACGCGGAAGGGATTGAGACACTAATGCAGCTACTCGCACCTTTTGCGCCCCATATTGCCGAGGAATTGTGGCATTTGAGCGGTAAAACGGGTTCAATTCATCAGCAAACTTGGCTTACTTACGATCCTGATGCTTTAATCGCTGATGAGATAACGCTAGTAATTCAAATTATGGGCAAAACTAGAGGCACAATTCAAGTTCCCGCCCAAGCTGATAAGCAAGAATTAGAAAATTATGCCCGTCAGTCGGAAGCAGCTATACGTCATCTGGAGGGGAAGGCGATTAAAAAAGTAATTGTTGTGCCGGGGAAATTGGTTAATTTTGTTATTTAACTTTGGGTAATTGGAAATTGGTAATTGGTAATTGGTAATTGGTAATTGCCTAGTATTACTCATTCATTAGCCAATACTGTTTTGCATGGCAAGCATCAAAGCGTAAGAGTTGCAAATCTCCTTGAGTTACAACCATTTGAGGCGAGACGGGCGTTAGGGATAGAGAAATAATAATGCTTTTACCGACAGCTTGGGCTAATAGTGGGGGTACAGAATTGCCTACTTGCCTAAATCCATGCCATTTAGTTTGATGCAGGCGAAACCAGTCAGGAAAAGAATGCAACCGCGCCGCCTCTCGGACGGAAATTACTCGCGGTAAAATTGGGTGAATTGGACGGGGGGAAGTGTGGCTACCGCGATCGCTTCCTGTACCAGCCCGTAAGGTATGGCACAATCCATTTAAGTCTAAGCGGCGCAATTGGCTAATTGGTTCTCTTTGATTAGCGATCGTTGCAGCAAAACGAGCTATAGACGTTTGATTGTGTTGGGTTTGCAGGGAACTTGTGAGCAATTGTGGATTCCACGCGCGAGGATAAGCAAAATAGTTAGATTCGCGGAGAGTTTGCGCGTACACGCTAATTTTTTGCTCGGCTTGGGCTAATTGCTCAAAACTTAACAACACTTGATCGGTGGTTTTGAGTTCTGGGAAACTATCTAAATCGGGCAAATCGGCGATCGCATCTACAACTGTAACTAGCCCGGCTACAGGTTTGGGAAAATAAATCCTAATTCCAGCTTGTGCGCCGCAAAAAAACAATCTTTTGCGTCTTTGGGGTACGCCAAAATCCGCCGCATTTAAAATTTGCGCCCTACCATGATAACCATAATGTTTAAACTTATTTTTGAGCTTATTTAACCAAGTTTTGTGTTTCCCGGCTACCATTCCCGGCACATTTTCCATCACAAAATAGCGGGGATTTAGTTCAAGGACTAAGCGACAAAATTCTAAAACTAAATGATTGCGATCGTCATTTATCAACCGTTTGCCCATAAGGGAAAATCCCTGACAAGGTGGCCCACCAAATACTAAATCAATTTTTCCGTCCCATAGGTCAGTTTTGTAGTGAGCAATCCAGGCTTCTAAAGCGGCTTTTCTAATGGTATCGGCGGTTAACTTAGTAATATCTTGGCAGATTACTTCTGTGAGGGGAAAATTGAACTTATAAGCGCAAGCATGAACCGGATCGCTTTCTACAGCCACTAATACATCAAATCCAGCTTGCTCTATTCCTAGAGAAAATCCGCCCACCCCTGCAAATAAGTCTATAGCAATGGGACGAGTTGCAAGGGTTGTTTTTCCATTGTCGATTACTGCTCACCCCTTGCCTCTAGTAGTTGGAAAATTTCGGAACTAGCGCGATCGCATACTCCTACTTCTCCTAAAGATAAGCGCATTTGTTTGTATGCGTCTAGAGTTTCTTGGCGGCGAATAGGATTAAGCAATAATTCTAAAGCTATTTGGACAATATTTTCTGGCGTGGCTTGCTCTTGGAGCAATTCTGGCACAATGGGCTTCATTTCTACCAAGTTTGGCAGCGACATAAAGGGAATGGAAAACTTTAACAATCGGGCGATCGCAATTGTTAAGCT
>CAJQOK010000425.1 GCA_905479905.1 uncultured Aliterella sp. | reverse complement strand
TCCCAACTTTTGGGATATGCAGAAACAAATTTTGTCTTATCACGAAAGAATCGGCGACGGAGCAAAAGTGCATCCTTACTGCTCTGATTGGTACACCTGGCTATTGATGTTGCGTCCTGTAGCCTACTTTTATCGCACGGCGGTGAACACCACCGTACCCTTAACTTTTGTTACCCCAGCGCCCCCAGCAACCGCCGCTAATGTAATTTATGATGTTCATGCGATGGGCAATCCGGTATTGTGGTGGCTGTCTACTGCGGCTATTTTTTATATGTTGTGGTTAGTGCTGCGATATAGCTTGTCTACGCAAAAATTTAGCTTATTTCCTCAAATTAGCGATCGCCAAATTACTGACAACTGGATTATTTTATATTTAGTCATTAATTGGCTGGCTAACTTGCTACCTTGGATTCCGGTAACGCGCTGTACTTTTATTTATCACTACATGGGTTCTTCAGTATTTGCGGGACTTGCGATCGCATTTTTTGTAAACAATTGGTTGCAAAGTTACCGTTCATCCGTCCGAATCCTCGGTTTAACAACTATTTTCTCGATTCTGTTAGCTTTCGTCTTCTGGATGCCTGTTTATCTAGGTTTACCTTTATCTTTGGCCGAATATCGCCTACGTTTGCCTTATTTTAACTATTCGCAATTACCTTTATGGATCAAGCAATTTTTACCTAATTGGATTTAACGCCGGATAAATACCGCCCGATAAACAGGTTCGCCGCGTAACAATGTCGTTTGTTCTCTTTCGGTAGCTATAGGTAAAGGATTGGGTGTTAGTGAGCTTTCTGGGCTTTGCAGTATAAAATCTGGGTGAGTTGCAAAGCGATCGCGCATTTCTAACAATAGTCCTTCAATATCTGATTGCAAAAACACCATCCCACCACTAGCTAAATAAGTCGCTAATTCGGCTACTAATTGCGGCTGCAACAGTCGCCTTTTGGCATGACGATTTTTGAACCAAGGATCGGGAAACTGAATCGTAACGCGCTGTAACGTCCTTGGGGAAAGAGATTCTAGTAAAGGTGTCAGAGGATTATTGACATTGCAAAATAGATAATGCAGATTAGTTAGGTTTAGTTTGCGAGTAGTTAAAATCGCATCATCTACTAAAACTTCGCGGATTTCTAATCCCAAATAATTCCAACTAGGTTCTAGTTTTGCCATTTCTAGCAAAAACTGCCCCCTCGCGCAACCAATATCTAAATGCAGAGGTTGAGTAGAGTTGAAATAAATTTGCTCCCAATCAAGAGGCAAAATTGGCGTTATGTACTTAATTGCTAACGGATTGACGTGCTGACGAACTCGAACAGGTGACAATATTAACTCCTAACTTTAAGGTTGACGACAAATACCAAATACCGAAGTATAGCCATGTAAAAAAGTGCTACCGCTAACTGGGCCAATTTCACCGCTACAGAAAAAACCACCTAACGGAATATCGTTTAAATAGCGCCCAAATAAACCAGAATCAAAGTTTGGCTTTCCATACAACCCTTCACCCCGTCCCAAACAAGAAAACATCAAAGCGCCTGCTGATTTGGGCTGCGATTGGCTAGATTTTTGGTACTTTTGCAGCCACCATTCTAAGTCTTCTGCGGAAGTTTGAGCATCGCGGAGGTGAAATTGAATCCTTTGACCTGGACGAATCCGATCGCCAATTGCGATCGCCCCAGCTTGAGGATCTACCCCTAACAAGTTGCGAATCAAAAAATCTCCCTGTCCCAACTCTTGCTTAAATTCATCTCGCGTCACGCCAATAAATAAAGCTGTTTGCGCTAAACGCTGGTCTTCTTCGTTCAAGCTGTCAATTAGTTCTCGTAATTGTTCTAAAGGCGGCTTTTCGTCTAATTCTAGAATAATATTGCGATCGCTTGAGCTAACTTGATAAGGCTTGCCAATTGGTCTACATCCTTGCGCCACAATAGTTTCTAAAACAATATTGCCACTTAAAGCTATGCCTACAGTTCCCTCGCGGTAAAAGAAGTCGTTGCAAAATAAGCCTGTAACTCCAGAATTTGAGCCACCACTAGCTAAACCGCCTACAGTTACAGATCCTGGGTAAGCAAAGTCAAGTCCTTGTAATAAATCGTTAATTTTACTTGAAAAGGGATCGGATAACAAAATAAATTGCGGCGATTGGTCGGGTTCTACACCAATTACTTCTACCCAAGTATGGGGCGGACTATCAAGATCGGGCAATTCCTCCGGCACAATATGAAAAGACTGAATCTCCACGTCTGGCAAGTATGCTAGGCTCAAGCTCAAAGCTGGTAAATCTTCTAATTCTTGCATTTCTCCTGACTGGGATACCCCGACAATCCCTCCACCACTACAGCCAATTAATACTTTTATATCTGTAAGTTTTTCTTTTAGCAAAGGCAGCAACCGGGGATAATCGCTAGTAAAAGCTGCCGAAATAAACACTATGGCTAAATCGGCGGGAGCTTGCAATATAGTAGTAGCACGCTCTACAACCTCCGCTACCGCCGATTCTAAAGACGCTTGAGTTGATAGGGCATTTGCCCACTGCATTTTTGTCATGAGTTGTACCAATGGTCATAACACCAACATACCAAAGTGCGATCGCCCCCTATTGCATTAGTTAGACTTATATTATTGATAAATTTCTCAAAACTACAGTATAGTTGCTACTACTAGAACTTAGAAACATCCTTATTTAAGGGCGGAAAACGAGCAAAGGTGCGTATTAGCCTTTAGAAGCAAGCAAACAACATCTTTGACGCTATCTTGGTATAGGAAACTTTCAACATAAAAGGTTTCTTATAATAGACACAGAAATACATTTGCAAAAAAATTTATGAGCAACATCAATCAAAAAATCGAAGAAGAAAGAGATCAAGCCCGTACCGTCTGCGGTACTGAAGGCGCTACATCGGGAGAATGCGCCGCAGCTTGGGACGTTGTAGAAGAATTGCAAGCAGAAGCAGCCCACAAGCGCCAAGTAAAACCCAAAACTTCTTTAGAGCGATACTGCGATGACAACCCCGGCGCTGACGAATGCCGTCTTTACGAAGAATAACTATAGAAAGTAGCAAAACCTACTTAAATTTTTAGCAACGTAGGACACTAAGCTAATGAGTGTACTTCGTTGCTTTTTTGTTATCACGCTAATTTAATTTATGCTTGCTCAAACTTGGCTTCGCTCTCTAATTTGGACAGACTATCGTTTAGCTGTAATATTTACAGTAATTTTGCCGTTAATCTTACTACTATGGGCATTGGCGCAAAAAGCAGAGACTATAATGCGCTTATTAACTATTTACTGGCGCGTGTCTAGCTTGCTGGCAATTTCTGTTTATTTACTAATCCCCGCCTTTCCTGTGGGTTTTATTTCGGGAATAATGGCGCGAATTTTAATCCCAATATCTCTATGGTTTTGGGTAGATATCAACGAAGAAATTGCTGATCGTTCAACTGGGGCTTTAACATTGAGTTTTAATGCTTGGCGGTGGGCGGTATCAATTTTTTGTTCAATTGGGGCAGTTTCTACACTCCCTTTTTTACAGTGTGCAATCTCAAAGGAAGCGGTTTCTACGCCCTTTTGTCGGGCTTTTTTAGAGCCACCACTGCTATTTAAAGAATATTTTCATCCTAATAGCCAAGCTGGATTTTTAGGCTTTTTAGGCATGGTGGGTTTAATATTTTATGTTGGCTGCTTAATCTATTTTGTATTCTTTAAGCTAGGTAAGCAAGGGCGCTCGGCAATTTCGTGAGTAAGATTAGTTAATTTGCTCAGTAAGCTTTTTGTTTGTAAATTGGCTGTAGCTGTAAGACTACATTCTAAGGCAACTTTTACAATTGCAAAAGTTGCTTTACTATTTTTAAGCGTTATTGAGCGCTTGTTTAAAATGCGATCGCTACCAACTTGTTTGTATAGCCTTGATAGGTCAATTATTGCTGCTAAATCTCTTCAATTTTGGCATTGTCGCCAGGATTACCAATTTGTTTACCCGTGACCAGTGCTTTTGCAAATCCAAATAGACGGACTACTTTACTAGATGGCGAGTCCCAATATTCAGCTTTATCTACACTAACTTTTAGCAGCGCAAGTTGAGGATCGTTTAATCCATCAGGAAACCAAGCTTTAAATAGAGGATTCCATAGTTCTTCTATTTTTGATTTATCGCGGATTAATTGGGCTGTACCCGATACCGAAACGTACTTTTGATCTTTTGGTTCAGAATAGCTAACATTAACATGGTGTTCATGCTCTACTTCGTTAACTTTAGTCGCATCGGCCCTCGTAAA
>CAJQOK010000424.1 GCA_905479905.1 uncultured Aliterella sp. | reverse complement strand
TTTCTTTTCCTGTTGCTCCTCAACTTTCTATCCCGTCACCGCCAGCAACTAAAGCAAGTAGTAACGATATTACACCAGTTGCGATCGCAACGGGCTTTGGCTGGCTATTAGGTGGCCCTGTAGGCGCGGCGGTAGTGGGCGGTGTAAGTTATATTTTGAACCAAACGGGGGAGCAAGAAAAACCCGAATTAACGGGCGATTATCAACAACAAATTACTCAAATTTATACTGTTGCTGCCAAAAGTTATTTAATTTGTTTTAGTAAAGATGCTTTTACAATGCTATATCAATATGAAAAATTAGCCATTCAGTCTATTGAGTTTCAAAAAAGCAAAAAATCTTTAGAAGTAACTAAACAAACTTATCAGGTGCAGTTAATAAATAATTTATTAGAAATGTTATGAATAGTTTTGAAGCCTGGGAGATTGAGGAAGAATTACAAAAATTAAAAGCCCAAATGCGTAATCCTCAAGCACAAGTAAATCCTCCTGATGCTCAATATACTCCGCCAACCAGTGACAGTAAAACGAAAAAAAAATATTTATCGCAGGAGCTTGAGGAAGAATTAGAGCAGCTAAAAGCCCAAATACGTAATCCTCAAAGCCAAGCAAATGCTAAATATACTCCAAACGACAAAAACAAAGTTTATTACGAAGTTTTAGAAATTAAACCCGGTGCTTCTAAAGATGAAATTAAGCAAGCTTATAAGGGTTTAGTTAGAAAGTGGCATCCTGACTTGTTTTTTAATCAGCCTGGAATGCAATTGCAAGCTCAAGAGAAATTTAAAAAAATCAACGAAGCTTATAAAAATCTATCTGGTTAAATTTGTAGTAGCTGATTCTTTGTAATGGTAACAAAGGTTTAGCCATTCACCATTAGTTAGTTAACTTCAAGAGCTATTGCTGGTAACATAACCTAAAATTACTTTAATTATGGATTTATCAATTCAAGTGCTGCGCCGTTGTTGCGCGTCTTTACTCCTGTATCAATCTGTCTTAACTAATCCTGTTGGTAAGTCCTTTCTTGAATTATTGCAAGCGTTGCATCAAATTGAACTAATGCAAGCTATGCGTTATAGCGATATTGATGAAATTGCTGCTATTGAAGCTTATGCTACATGGTTTAAAGCGATCGCACGTACTAACCAAAGTTGGCAAGATTTTCTCATTACTCAAATCCTGCTAAATGACAATCCTTTCTCTAAACAAGTCCAACATACCGATTTAGCTAATTTACCACCAGCATTAATCGCCGCTACAAAGCAAGATTTGCAATCTTTGCAGCTACTGTATCAATGTAGCAGCAACTTATTGGGCGAATGGGTGCGATCGGCTACTAATTTTGCTCCGGTTGCTTGGGATTACCAATCGCAAACTCAAACTAAGCTACAACAGTTGGATAATTGGGCAGATGGTTTAGAAGATTTAGCCGCGTATTATCAGCAGTATGGTACAGGTTTATTTGCTCAATACCAAGCTTTACGCTGGCAATCGGGACAACTTGTGGGTATAAATACTCCCGACCCCGTGCAAGTTAGTCAACTGGCGGGTTACGAGTACCAGCGCGATACTTTAATTAAAAATACAGAGTTTTTACTTGCAGGTTATCCAGCTTTGCACGTCTTACTCTACGGTAGTCGCGGTTCGGGTAAATCTTCCTTAGTTAAAGGATTGCTGCATGAATATCAAAGTCGCCAACTGCGGATAATTGAAGTCGCTAAATCTGACTTGCAAGCCTTACCTACCATTTTGGAGCAGTTGCGCGGCGCTGTGCAGAAGTTTATCATCTTTGTGGACGATTTATCGTTTGAGGAAGATGACGATGCTTTTAAGGCTCTTAAAGTGGTGCTGGAGGGCAATTTAACTGCCCGTCCCCAAAATGTAGTTGTCTATGCGACTTCTAATCGGCGACACTTAATTAAAGAATTTTTTGACGATCGCCCAAGTCCCAGTAATAGCGAAGAAATCCATGCTTGGGATACAGTACAAGAAAAACTATCTTTTAGCGATCGCTTTGGTTTAACTATAACTTTTGAGAGTGCCGACCAAAAAACCTATTTAAAAATTGTTCATCACTTAGCCGCCCAAGCTAATATTAATCTTAGCCAGCAAGAGTTGGAATATCAAGCTTTGCAATGGGCTACTCGTCATAATGGGCGTTCGGGAAGGACTGCACGACAGTTTATTGACTTTATGCAAGCAGACTTAGCAGCTAAGTAGAAGAATTATTTAGATAACACTTAATAATTGCGACAATTATTTTAGCAAAACTCGCACGTAGTAGTACAATAATTTATCCTGCGCCTCGCCTGTATTTTATTTACTGTTATCAGCTATGGTAAACAATCGGTTGCTTCTGGGTTCGGTTGTCTTTAGTGCCAGCTTAGTCCTAAGCTTAATTGTCAGCCAAGATGTAGGAATGGCTCTAAAAACAGGTTTAATTACTATACCTGCTACATTTTTGGGAATAGCTGCGGTAAATCTCAAACAGCGAAATCAGCAAAAGCTCATTCTCAATGATTTACAAGCAGAGATTTATCAGCTAGAAAAGTGGCAATCGCAATTA
>CAJQOK010000423.1 GCA_905479905.1 uncultured Aliterella sp. | reverse complement strand
TGGGGTGAAAAAACAGGAATTTGTCGTGCTACAGCTATACTTTTAACGGGTGAAGCTGTAGTTTTATTGCCACGTTCGCGGCGTTTATCGGGTTGAGTGACAACGGCTAAAACGTCAAAACTTTGATGTTCTAGCAGATGCTCTAAAGTTGGAATGGCAAAGTCGGGAGTGCCAAAAAATACGACTTTCATATTTGCTGAGGCTGAATAGGTACAGCTATTTTACCCACTCCTCAATTTTCTTTATCTGCCAAAGTGACGACTTGCCAACTGCATCGCGTCAGCAATATCAACATCACCCTTTAGTTACTGCCATCGCCAAGAAAGACTAGAATCTAGTTAGTTAATTGTTGCCGCACTCTCAACTATGCCCCTATCGCGCCTATTGACGCTGATTATTGGTTTAACCCTCATTTTGGGGTTGATGCTGTGGCTAGTTAATTCTTTGTCCAGGCTGTATAGTTCCACTGCTTTTACATCGCCTTTTTTAGCTAATTTATTGCTGCTATTGCTAATTGCTTTACTAGCATCATTAATTGGCATATTTGTCTACTATATTTTGCTATTTAGAAAAGGTGAAAAATTTTCACCACAACGCCGTCAACCACAAATTCCTGTAGTTAAAACTGAAGCAGCCCAAGAAACTCTCCGCGCCATTAAGCAACAAGTAGCCCAAATTGAAGATGAAGTCGCAAAACAAGCTTTATTAGGTCGTTCCCAAGAGATTGAAGCAACTTTATCGGGGGGAGAGTTGCAAGTAGTAGTATTTGGTACAGGTTCGGCGGGTAAAACTTCCTTAGTAAATGCTTTAATTGGGCGCATTGCCGAAAGTTTGGGCAACCTTGAACCAAAACTTGCTCAAACCATTGGTAAAGTCGATGCGCCGATGGGAACAACAGAAGTAGGGGAAACCTACCGACTTAAATTAAAAGGCATGAGTCGGCAAATATTGATTACCGATACTCCAGGTATTTTAGAGGCGGGGATAGCAGGAACCGAGCGCGAAAAAAAGGCACGTTTGTTAGCAACGGGGTCAGATTTACTATTATTTGTGGTAGATAATGACCTCAGAAGCTCAGAATACCAACCTTTACAGACTTTAGCCCAAATTGGTAAGCGAAGTCTTATTGTTCTCAATAAAATCGATTTATACACGCAAACCGACACTGAAACCATTATTACTCAATTGCGCGATCGCACAAGCGGTTTTCTCAAACCCACAGATATTGTAGCTATTGCCGCCAATCCTCAAAGTATTGCCGATGAAAATGGCGAAATTTTTTACCCCGAACCAGAAATTCTCCCTTTACTCCGGCGGATGGCGGCGGTGCTAAGAGCAGAAGGAGAGGATTTAGTTGCAGACAACATTTTGCTACAATCTCAACAAATTGGCGATGAAGCCCGTAAACTGATTGATTCTCAACGTCGCCGTCAAGCCGAGAAAGTTGTAGACCGTTTTGCCTGGATTGGGGCGGGGGTAATTTCGGTAACTCCCATACCTGTCATCGATTTATTGGCAACGGCGGCGGTAAATGCCCAAATGGTAGTAGAAATCGGTAAAATTTACGGCTGCGAGTTAAATTTAGAGCAAGGGCGAGAATTAGCACTATCTTTAGCAAAAACTTTGGCAAGTTTGGGCATTGTCACTGGAGCAATTAAACTATTATCTACAGCCTTGCAATTTAATGTCGCCACAATTGTTGTAGGGAAGGCAATTCAAGGAGTAACGGCGGCTTATTTAACGCGGATTGCGGGGAGAAGTTTTATTGAGTATTTTCGCCACAATCAAGACTGGGGAGATGGTGGCATTACTGAAGTTGTGCAAAGACAGTTCGAGCTTAATCGCCGCGATGAATTTATGCAAGAATTTCTCCAGCAAGCAATCTCTAAAGTAATCAAGCCTCTAACAGCTAAATCAAAAGCTGGACTAGATTCCCAAAACCGCAAAATTTAATTTCTGCTCACAGCCTAGGCTAAAGCAGTAAGATTAATCCCCTTAGCCTTTTCTCACATTTTGGACTAAGTTTCAGTACCTATAATCTTGCCATTGCCCCAAAAATGTTTTGATAGTAAGCTAAAATTTCTTCTACTTGTTCTCTACTCTGCTGATTCGCAACAGGCACTTGAATTTGTAAGCTTTCAACTTGGCTGTCATTGTAATTAAACTCAGGGGTAGAAGCTTGTAACAACTTTGTCTCAACTTCCTCTACTTGGCAAAGATGAGCGGCAATTTCCCGATACACTGCCAAAGGTAAATTAGTAAACTGCACTGTTAAATTTGCTCGGTTATTTTGATTGTCCATTATTACTTAGCTGCTACCGGGGGATTAGATGACAGTGTTGATAGCAAATTATTTAATCGGCTATCAATATTTGGTGACGGTGGTGGAAGTTCGGTAGTAGTTGTGCTACTTGTTCTTGATGGTAGATACGGTACAGCCGCCGTTGGCGAAGTTGTTGGTTGTCCTTGGCTTGGAGGTTGTTCGCCTATAGCCTTAGAAACTTCAACGCCGTATTGCTCTAAAATAACCAACGGCTCTGCACCTGCATTTAATTCAATTCTTTTTACCAACACTTGCCCATTTGACAATCTTTGCCCTACTTGAACGTATCGGCTTGTAGCTTCATTAGGTACTTGGACAATCGCTTGAGCTTGTTCGCCAATTTGAATTACACCCATAACCGTTACACCGTTTGCTAATGTTGTATCTGCTGGTGCTGATGGTAAAGCTGGTTCTAAATTGTTATTTGGCAGCGTTGCATTCGGTGGGAAAGGAATACTTTGAATCGATGTAGTTGTATTAGTTGATATGCCCTGATTTGCCGCCGTTCTAGGATTTGCCGCCGTTCGGGGATTATTAATAGTTACAGACTTAGGGCTTGACGACCTATTAGCTACGCTTCTAGAGGAAGTTTGCGTTCTATTAGTTCGATTGGAGGCTGTAGGCGTTGCTATTTGTGGAGCTTGGGAGGGAGCATTGGGGCTATTCCCCGCGCTTACAGGGGCAACAGGAACAGGTAAAAACAATGCGGCAAAAGGATCTCGATTGCCTTTTGCTACTTGTTTGGTGCGCTGATTGGCATTAGTTGGTTGAATTAATCCGGGAGCTAAGAAGGTAGCACTGCTAGGGTTT